>DATGUX010000406.1:0-3965 GCA_035300985.1 Fodinibius sp. | reverse complement strand
TGAATAGTGATATCAGACCGGCTGTTTTTCAGGGCTTGGGCATCCGTGTTCAGAGCGATATACTCTACACTGGTCAGCCCTTTGTCTATCATGTTATTGACGGCATTGCCTCCTCCGCCGCCAACACCTACGACTTTTATCTTCGCATTGTCTTGACTGTCGATGTCAAAACTGAAACGAGAGTTAAGATTGCTCATAATGTTCTCCTTGTTTAGATTGCTTTGGTTGTTTTTCTATTCGATTGCTATGTACTATTAAAGTTCTTTGAACCAGCTTTTCATGCGATCAGCCAGTCGTTCCATTACTTTTTCCACGCTTGAACCTTTGGTGGAAGAGGGGATGATGGCCTCGTTCTGGGCACCGCCGCCGGTTTTAATGGCGTGCATAACTAAGCCTACGCCGGTGGCATAAATGGGGTTATTGACCTCATCAGTTAACCCGCCGCTGAGTCCGCGGGGTTTACCCACCTTGGCATCCATGCCGAGTACTTCATTGGCCAGGGGGCACACATTTTTGATCAGGGAACCGCCGCCGCTTAATACTACGCCTGCGCTCAGGTTATCAGCATAGCCGCTTCGCTTAACCTCGATGGCTACAATCTCCAGGATTTCTTCCATACGTGCCTGGATGATTTTTCCTAAAATGCTTTTAGTAATTTCCTTGGGCGGCCGACCGGCAATGCCCGGCACGGTAATGGCCTGATCATCTTCAATCAGGTCGATATAGGCCTCCCCGTGGTTGCACTTTAATTTCTCGGCCTGGTCGTCTAATACGCTGAGGCCCATGCGGATATCATCGCTCACTTTCTTGCCCGCAATGGCAATGACGGCCGTGTGGCGGATGGTATTATCTTGAAAGATAGCTACGTCCGTTGTGCCTCCGCCGATGTCTACCAGCACTACGCCGGCTTCTTTTTCCTCATCATCGAGCACGGAGTAAGAGGAGGCCAGCGGTTCAAGAATGATATCGGCTACTTCATAGCCGGCACGCTCTACACAGCGATAAATATTTTTAGCGGCCGAGACAAGCCCCGTTATAATGTGGACTTCAGCCTCCATCCGCATGCCGCTCATGCCTACCGGATCGCTGATTCCATCCTGGCCATCGACGACAAATTCCTGGGGAATAACATGGAGGATCTGTTGATCCGTCGGCAGCATGATGCGCTGGCAGTCCTCCAGCAGGCGTTCGACGTCATCGATGGTGATCTCATTATCCTTATTATTAATGGTGATAACACCTTTGCTGCGCATGCTTCGGATGTGATCACCGGCAATACCTACATTTACTGAATTAACTTCTATACCCGAGGCCAGCTGGGCTTGCTCTATGGCCGTCTGGATAGCATTTACCGTCTTGTCGATATTAACCACAACGCCGCGGTTCAGCCCTTCATTAGTGGCCTTACCCACTCCTAAGATGTGGACGCGATCTTGAGTGTCGATTGAGGCCACGACGGCACATACCTTGGTGGTGCCGATATCCAGTCCAACTACAATTTTATCTTCTAATTCTTCCATAATGTTTTACACGTGCGGTTATGTGATTATTCATTTTCGCGTGTTACAATCTGACCCTGAAATCGCAGATCTATAGATTGCATATTTTCAATTCCTTTTTGTTTAATGACCTTGCCGTAAAAAGCTTCCCAATTGCGAAGTCTGGTGGCAAAGTTTCTTCGGCCAAAGGTCAATTTTACACCGTTTTGATTTGTCAGTGCTATAATACCATTATCGGTCCATGCTACTTCGCTGATGGTGGCATTACTGACCGGCCGGCCGCGGAGTTCATTTAAAAAGGCCACCGTTGCTTTGCCTTGTTCTCCACTCAGGGTGTCGCCAACCGGACGGCTGCTAAATCCATATAAAAGGGGCACATTGACCTGTCGGCCCAAGACCAGGGGCAGCCGTATGCCCTTTTGGTCGATATATACTTCCTGCCCTGAAGATGATAGTATAGCAATGGGCTGCTGTTCTGTAATTTGTATCGTTATATTGCCGCCGGGTTCCACATTAATGGCCGCTCGGCTTACATAAGGAACCTCTTCAAATTCTTTGATAATACGCAGTGTATTCAGGCTGTCCGGATGTATGCCTGTCGGTATCTGCACTTCGCGCAGTTGTTCTTCAGATACAAACCGATTCCCCTCAAAGTAAACCTCCTGAACTCGCATTTTCGAGTTCCAGTAGAAGCCTGCTGCTACGGCCACTCCCAAAATAAGAAGCGCACCGGCTACCCAAGGTAGCGGTCCGTTACCTTTTGGGGAAACTTTGGATTTGGTATGTTTTTTTTCTTTTGTCATAAAAGCTTTATAGCATTTTTCCGGCTATTATCGGTCCGGACCTGATGCATCAATTCAATCTTGCTATTCCTGATTTTAATTCGTCAACAAAGGCTTCGCCGTATTTATAGATATCTCCGGCTCCCATGGTAATAACCACATCGCCGGGTTTAACAATCTCCTTAAGACGGTTTGGCAGATCATGTTTGTCTTCCACATAATGTACCTGGCGATGCCCATATTCCCTGGCCGCATCTGCAATAAGTTTGCCCGTAACACCTTCGATGGGGTCCTCACGCGACGGATAGATATCGGTGATGACACACACTTCCGCATCGAAGAAAGAAAGTCCGAATTCTTCGTAAAGTTCCTGGGTTCTCGAATAGAGATGCGGCTGAAAGACGGCCACTAAGCGCCGGTCTTTCCATCCGTTTCGAGCCGCGCCAAGGGTGGCCTGAACCTCCGTAGGATGATGAGCATAATCATCGATAACCAATACATCATCTTTCTCCGCTTTAAACTGGAAGCGCCGAAACACGCCCTGAAAGCGTTCCAGGCCAGATTTAATTTGGCTGAAAGGAATATCCAACTCCAGTCCTACGGCTACGGCCGCCAGGGCATTTTTCACATTATGGTTACCCGGAGCCTCAAGCTTTACGTGTCCCAGCTCGGTTCCTTCATGGATAACGGTGAAGGAGCTGTAGAAATGATCCACTTCAATATTTGTGGCTCGGATTTGTGCCTGGGGAGTAAGGCCGTAGGTAATCGTTTGGCGATCAATTTCAGGGATAATGCTGCGTACGTTGGGATCGTCCAGGCAGAGGACAACGGCACCGTAGAAGGGGACCTTATTGGCAAATTCGATGAAAGCTTGCTGTACATCATCCAGGTCGTTATAGATATCCAGATGTTCTGCCTCAATATTGGTGATGACTGCCAGCGAGGGCCGAAGGCGTAAAAAGGTGCGATCAAATTCATCCGCTTCTACCACAATAATATCACCTTTGCCGACAACGGCGTTGGTCTTTGAAAAACTATGCACCTTGCCTCCGACCATAATCGTCGGGTCAAAGTTGCCGTCCTGAATGACGTGGCCAATCATCGTGGTGGTGGTCGTTTTGCCGTGCGTGCCGGCTACACCTATGCCGTATTTCATATGCATCAGCTCAGCCAGCATTTCGGCCCGTTTTATAACGGGAATACCTTCTTCAAGGGCGGTGCGTGTTTCAATATTTTCATCAGCTTTAACGGCGCTGGTATATACCACCACATCGGCAGCCTCGATATTTTGGGCCTGATGCCCGATGGTGATATTAGCGCCCAGCTCCCGCAGCCGATCGATAGTTTCGCTCATGCTGGCATCAGATCCGGAGACGGTATAGCCTTTTTGAAGCAGGATTTCGGCCATCCCGCTCATTCCAATCCCTCCAATACCCACCATGTGAATGTGGCGGGTTCGTCCAAAAATGGGCTGTGTTTGAATCTGAGTGCTCATTTAGTGTTTTATTTCTGTTTTATCAGTGCTAAAATTTTCTTTGCTATCGTCCGGTCTGCATCGGGATGCGCTAACTTTAATGCTTCCTTCTGCATCTTTTTTAGTCTCTGCTGATCCGTTATTAGCTTTTTAACCAGTGTTGTCAGTGTTTGGCTGAGCTGATGATCTTCTGCCAGTTCAGCGGCCCCT
>DATGUX010000405.1:0-3336 GCA_035300985.1 Fodinibius sp. | reverse complement strand
ATTGAGCGATCCGGACGAGATTCGAACTCGCGACCTCCTGCGTGACAGGCAGGCGTTCTAACCAGCTGAACTACCGGACCAAAAGAATAAAAATGTCAAAGTGTGGTCAGGTACAGCAGGATGTCGCCGAACTCGCGACCTTCCCGAACCGTCGGGACGTTCTAACCAGCTGAACTACCGGACCAAAATGTTATGCGGCCTTCTATATAAAATCAAGACGACCGTTTAAGAGCTCCAAATATAACGAGCTTCTCCCTCACTTGTCAAGTTAAATTCAGGTTAATTTGAATCAGATTGATTCCAGTCGCTATTTTAGTTATCGTTTTAAGGATTTACTGTGCTATTTTAATTGAATCAACTTTTGGTGAGATGGAATTGCCGTTATTTAGAGGGTGAATTAGGCGCAATAGCGGGCAGGCATGAGGCTTTATATTTTATATATATTGAGAATCCGAGCATTCAATCCGTTGTTTTGTAGCGTCGCTAAATGAGGATTCCTGAATTTTGGTGAGTTGCTCGCTGATAGACCTGAAAAAAAGGAGGACCGTAAGTATCAGTTACGGCCCTCTGTCGGGATGGTGATGGGATGTATTAGGGATACATTATACTAACTGACAGAAGCCGGGTCTATTGCCTGCAAAACAGATCATTTTTTAAGTATTTTATATGACGGTAAATAAATAGCCACGCAGACTTTTGACTGGAGGTCTCTTTGAGGTATCCGCTGTTAGCTTCTAAAATATAGCTTTGTAGCCTTTCAGATGGGCTTTATGAGCAAGCTTGCTACTTTTACACTTATAATTATTGAGCCTATTGTGAAAGCCTCACCAGAAGGTATTCGGTTCTATTATTGATCACCTTTAATAATTATTGCTTTCGCATTTAAATGCTGTGCGCGAGATTGAGTTGCTGAAAGGCATACCATTAGAAGAATAATGGTAATAGGGATCGGATAAAATAATTGTCAGAAGTCAAGGAGAATTCATAGATTGGATAGGCTTATAATAAGGACAAAAACTCACTTTTATGGTGAACCATTTCAGCAATAGACGGCACATATTAAGATATATCCCATTACTGGCCATGCTAATGCTGGTGCTTGTTAGTTCGGCAAAAGCACAAATGTTTTCAATGGATGAGGAGAGTCCGCGCCCACGGTTTAATTATCCGCGGAATGAGGTTTTTGTGGCCTTTGAGCCCACCGTCGTTAGCTATCAGGGGGCAGGGGATGTTGATAAGCCCGGGGCATATGGATATGATGCTCCTATCCTGCGGCTCGGATATAGCAGCCGTGGACTGAATTTATATTTGGGAGTGGGCGGTAGTATTACGGGAAGCAGCGATATCGCTTATTTCGATGTTGGCGGTAATATTAACGCATTTCTTTCACTGCATCGGTCAAAAAAGTTCATCCTGCAGATTCCCTTTAGAATTTCTTCCAGTTTAGTAAATATTACTAATGATCAAACGGGACTTTCGCTGGAACGCTTTCGCTTTGGGAGCTTGACCGCCGGGGCAGGTCTTCAGGCTATTGCAAGGCTTAGTTCCGATATTCGAACGCAGCTTACGGCCGTTCCCAGCTACGGTTTTACTTTTGCCTCCGGAGGACTTTTTGGCGGCGGCTTGGGGACCGTAGCGTTAAATGGCCGCCTTTTTATGGATCATCTTTTTAGCGACCGGATGGGCCTGAGCGTAGGATATAAATTTGATTTTCGCAGTTATAATATTGAGCAGGAAAAGTTTGATTATCAGATGCAGGGGCACAGTATCCAGTTAGGTATCACCTTTTAATCCGCCATTATGAAGACGGAAAAATTGATTCTGGAGTTGGAGCAGCTTGTAGAGAAGGCCGGCTACACCATCCGCAAAGAGAAGGGTACCTTCCGTGGCGACTCGTGCGTAATGGAAGGAGAAAAGCTGGTTGTGCTCAACAAGAACAAACCTGAACAGATGCAGGTTGGTCTGTTAGCCCGCGTACTTCAGGAACAGCAGCTGCAAGACATTTATATCAAACCGGCGGTGCGCAGACATCTGGAAGAACTCTGGGATCGTTTTGATCAGTTTAAGGACGGAGAAATTGAAGAAATGAATATAGAACTTGAATAATGCGACTTACCTTTTTGGGAACGGGCACATCAATGGGCGTACCGGTTGCCGGAGGTTTTGACGAGGAATATCTGGATGCCGATCCGCGTAACATCCGGTGGCGCTGCTCGGCCTGGATACAAAGCCAGAAGGCTTCCATTGTAATTGATACAGGCCCGGAATTCCGTTTGCAGTCACTTCGGTCGGGACTTTCACATATCGATCTGGTGTTGGTTACCCACGAGCATATGGATCATATTTCAGGACTGGATGATCTGCGCCCCTTTTGTTATCAGCAGCAGCAAAGTATTCCCGTTTATGGAGGCGCGTCGTGCCTGGAGGCTATTCGTCGCCGGTTTGATTATATGTTTGGGCCGAATAAGTATCCCGGCGGCACCTCGGTTGATCTCCGGGAATTGTCAGCATCATTTGACTTTCGGGATACAACCATAACACCCTTGCCTGCCATTCACGGGGATATTGAAGTGCTCGGATATCGTATTAATGATATAAGTTATCTTACGGATGTTAAGCAGATACCCGGGGACACTAAAGAACAAATACGCGGATCAAAGATATTGGTGCTTGACGGGCTGCGCTGGAAACCCAAACACCCGACGCATATGACTATTCCTGAAGCCGTTACCGTAGCTGAGGAATTAGCAATTCCTCAGACCTATTTGATTCATATGAATTCATCTGTGAACCATGAAAAAACGAATGCACGCCTTCCGGATAACATACAGCTGGCTCACGATCAGCTGAGTATTGAAATCTGATTAGCCGATTAGAGCAGTTTTTAGCGAGGTATAATATTATGATTGAACATTGGACTGATTCTTTTAGTTATACATCATTTATTTTTCTTATCTGTCTGTTAAGCTTTTTTACATCCCCAGAAACAGGGAAAGCTCAAATTAATAGAGCCAATGAAGTTAAATTGCTGTGGCAGGAAGGGGTTCCGGATGTGAAAGGCGATTCCGATCTTGATAAGCCTGAGTTAACGGTTTTTCTGCCTGATCAAAAGAAAGCTAACGGAACGGGTGTAGTTATTTGTCCGGGGGGCGGTTACGCGCATCTGGCGATGGAAAAGGAAGGGTATAAAGTGGCCCAATGGCTTAACAGTATGGGAGTTGCTGCTTTTGTGTTGAAATACCGGTTGGGTATGCGGTACCATCATCCGGCAGAGCTGATGGATGGCAAGCGGGCCATGCAGATAGTTCATGAAAATGCGCAGCAGTGGCACTTGGA
>DATGUX010000404.1:0-3030 GCA_035300985.1 Fodinibius sp. | reverse complement strand
GCCAAAAAAGGGTCTGAATTTATTGTATTCAGGCTTTTTTGGCTCGTATTTTTTCACTTATTTAGGTGAAACCACCCACCAAATAAGCGAGCGATGAAAATTACAAAATCAGCGGAAAAGATCACACCCTTTGGAGGATTAAATTTTTGTTTGGAAACCTACCACGACAGCGGGCTGGCCGGGCTGATTGACCGGCATCTGGGCGCCCGTGGCGGGGGCGGAGGATTCTCCTACAGCGATATTATGGCCAACCTGATGGGGGTGTTCTTCGGGGGCGGGGACTGTGCGGAGGACATTGGTGAGCATCTCGGAGGCTATCTCGGGCAGATGCCGGAGATGCCCGTGTGCAGCCCCGACACCCTACTGCGCGGGATCAAGGAGCTGAGCTGTGAGTCTACGCCGGTGGTCAACCCCGACAGCGGGGTCACCCATCAGTTTAACATTAACGAACCCTTGGGCGATCTGCTGGTGGGAGCCCTGCGGGAAACCGGCCAGCTTAGCCCCCAGAGGAGCTACACCCTGGACTATGACAATAAGGTGATTCCCACCGAAAAGTGGGATGCGGCCAAAACGTATAAAAAATGCTATGGCTACCAGCCGGGTATTGCATCTATTAACAATATGCCGGTTTACATTGAAGGAAGAAATGGAAACAGCCCGGCCAAATACGCCCAGCAGGCCACCCTCCAGAGAGCGTTCGGGCATCTGAGCGATCATCAGATCACGATCGGGCGCTTCCGCGCCGACTCGGCCTCCTACCAGCAAGCGGTTATCCAGGTGGTGGAAGCGAATGCCGACCAATTCTATATCCGGGCCAAAGCAAGCGCCGGGATGGACCAGCAGATTGCTGGCCTGCCCGCCGAGAACTGGACGCCCATTACCCTGAAAGGGCAAAAAATGGATGTGGCCGAACTTCCCGGCTTCCGGCCGTTCGGCGGGGCCGCCTCCTACCGGCTGATCGTCAGCCGGATTCCCCGCCCCGACGATCAAGCGGACGTCTTTAGCGGACAGGCTTATATATACCGGGCAATTCTGACGGGCGATCGCCAATCCTCCCCCAAGCAGATCGTGGCCTTCTACAATGGACGTGGGAGTGAGCGCCTTTTTGACGTGATGGGTAACGACTTTGGTTGGTCCAAACTGCCGTGTTCGCTGCTGTCAGAAAACACCGTATTTATGATCCTCACGGGGATCATTGGGAACTTTTACCGCTACATTATAGGTACTTATTCGAAGAGCATTCGGTGGCTGAAGCCCACCTACAGGCTCAAGAAGTTTATCTTCCGTTTTATTACCGTTCCCGCTAAATGGATTCGTTCAGGCCGCCAGAACATCCTCAAGCTCTATACCCGCAAAGACTACCAGGCCCTGCTGGAATAGCCCCTAAGCCGCTGGCCTGCGCTTATGATTCAATCCCATACCCCGTGGTAGAGGTGCGCCCAAGGATTACCTGACCGGTGAAAATATCGGCTCCACTGCCTCTTTAGAGGCAAAAAAAGCGCCGCTCTGCTGGAAGAAGCTACGTGATTGCCAACAACGAAGACAAAAACCCCGAAAAATGGCCCTGAAATTGTGCGATGTTATGCAACCAAATTATTTGCGGATTTTAGGTAATAGGTACATCATTAAGCGATATTGTGTTCATGAAAAAACGGTTCAATATCCCTTTATACACATTTATTGATCCTCCAATACCTGCCACTTGGGAAGAGGGTAGTTTCGGTATGGTGTTAAGAAGTTTATGCTCTTCGGTGAATCGTGAATTGATTGATATAGAACCATTTGATCCGGTATCGATCATAAATTCGCCCTTGATTTCCGTTTCATCGGATACACTCAGGGCAGCTTCGACGTAGGGACGATTCCGTCGAATGGTGATGGGGATGGCAATTGATTCTGGGTCAGGATTAAAAGTCCTTTTGTCAAAGAGCTTTACTGTTTTCGTTGCATAGTCAATTTCAACTATGAATCGAAAAAACAGATCTGAACCGATCACTCCGTCGATACTCCGACCCATGACCGGGCTCAATTCAGACAAATCAGCAATGGGTACTGTTTTTGCATAGGGCTCAATTCCAATCACTTGAATCTTGACTGGTGAACTGCTGACTTTCCCAGTACTTTTTTCCGGGCCGATGCCGCTTAATCGGCTTTCTCCGGTGGCTGGCATATTAAGGGATTCCGCCGTTTTGAAATCAATTATACTGAAGGTAAAACCGGTATCCAGAAGCCTATAACGTGCATCACTGCTATCAAAAGATGCTTCTACAAATACATGATCGCCCCAGAACGCAGAGGGTACGACAACAGATTCCGCCCCATCAGATAAAGTACCTGGAACGGGCCATGTTGTAGCACACCCTCCAATAAGCAACAAAAACAAAATATTTACTTTCAGACGAATATGCATGAAATCAGAATTGTTTTATTACATATAACGGCCCCGCGCTTAAGCGGCGTGGGGATTATAATTGTTTTAAAGCAACAGAATTGTCTGGTCAGAAGCAAGATAGAAAGGGAAAAGGGTGAGCCGCGTCCGACTTGAAGCGTTTTGTTAGCTGGCCGCTTAGTAATGAACCAGAATCTCTACTTCGTCGATCTCAACGACTGCATTATCTTCAAACAGCGATTTTATCGTTTCAATATTCTGCTCGAACAATCGAATCAGGTCATTATTATTGACATTCCCGGTCGATACGATGAGCAGTTTTTTTGGTTGGCCCTGCAAAATATAGTTATCCAAGAAATCTCCGTCTTTTGAAACTACGATTCGGTCCTCATGGTCTGCAATATCAATTATCTCCTGATCAGGAGTGGCATTTTGTTTGGGCAGCTCAAGGGTATGTTTGGCATCAATGTCGAGAGCAGAGAAAAGGTGGGCCAATCGTTTCGGAAGTTGAGCATCAACTAAAACTCTCACTGAGCTATTTTTTGTGACTTTTTAGTTTGAGTAAGACGGGCAGCGTATTCCAGACAAGCCAGCAAATCCTCTTTCTCCAAATCAGGATAGTCTTCAAGAATTTCTTCGAT
>DATGUX010000403.1:0-5128 GCA_035300985.1 Fodinibius sp. | reverse complement strand
AGACCTTCCGATCGGGTTTAACAATTTTGGCAGGGGCTGGTGTCTGGTCAATAACATAATTGGCCGGATAGGATTCATTGGATCGGCGATCAGCCAGTTCGTAACGCAAACCATGGTTGGCTAACACCTCTTGAGCTTCTTCCAGCGACAATTGTGATACGTTGGGCACTGTAACACCTTCATTATAGTTGGTGTAGGCTGGCATGATCACATTATCAAGAAGTAACAAAAAAAGTATGCCGGCCACAATGAGTCCGCCGATTCCTACGTAGAGCCGCTTGTTGGAGAAAATCTGTTTTGGCTTATTCTTCATGCGCTAAAAATACGGTTCATTTTGAATACTTAAAAGCTGAAATAACGTGGTGAAACTATGCATAAATCTTTTTCAAATAGTGTATAATCACTGCAAGAATATTACACATAAAAACGCCCGGTTGTTATCATTTAGTATAATTGGTCCTGAGATGTTCCTGCCTGCTAAAAATAGAAAGGCTGTTCTCTGGATTCTATGATCCGGGCCTTTGAAATTAATATTAAACAAGAAGGGGGCTTAGAAGTTCATCAGCAATCCGAAGCGGGTAGTGTTAGCCAGGGGATGGTTTTCGTCTCCCAGAGTATAGATATAGCTAAAATCAATGCCAAAGAATTTGTATCGAATGCCGGCGCCAAAGGTCATAAACTGCCGGTCGCCGTTATGAGGATTCTCATAGTAATAGCCGCTGCGTACGGCAAAAAGATCATCAT
This sequence comes from Fodinibius sp., assembly GCA_035300985.1. Classification (GTDB taxonomy): domain Bacteria; phylum Bacteroidota; class Rhodothermia; order Balneolales; family Balneolaceae; genus Fodinibius. The sequence continues at coordinate 4,384 of DATGUX010000403.1, read as the reverse complement.
ACCAGTATTCTAACCCGGTAGCAATCATCAGCTGTTGTAAGGTATTTAGCTGAGCGGTTTTACCATTGCCTATATCCCGTTCAAGGCCCTCCCAGGCGGTAAATAAAGAGCCAATGGCGCCATCACCCGGGCGCGCCAGGATTTTAGAAATGTCATTGGCTATGGTCAGGCTGTGGAGGCCTCTTTCATCCAACGCCGAAGTGAGTGCCCAGCCAATACGAAATACGGTGGGCAGGGGAGCTTTATTGGTATCCTCGCTATCTTTTTGATCGGAATTGTCTGCATCCCTATCGCTGGTGTATTTTATGCCCGGACCTATATTGGAGATATTGAGTCCCGCATTAATCGTAGCGTCTCTTTTGCTAAATAGCTCGAATGGATCTGAATGATACATTCCGGCCACATCAAAGCCCACACTGGCTCCCGGTTCAATTTTTTCGCCTTCAACCTCACCGCTGGCCAGGCTGCTGTAGATGAAACGCAGACCGGTACCTACTGCCCAATTGTTATCTATTTGATAACCATAGGAAAGTCCGCCGGCAAATTCATAACTGCTGAAGCGCCCCAGCCCATCACCCGTCGGGTTTTCAACAGTGGTGCGCGGTTGCTCCCCTAAATTCAAGTAAGTGATGTGGGCTCCAAAAGTGCCAATATCCTTAATATGATACTTACCAACCAAATAGTCGTAAAACAGATCAACGTTAAACTGGGGGAGCCACTCGCTGTGAGTGATGCTGATCTGGTTGCCGCGCTGGAAGGCCAATCCGGCCGGATTCCAAAATACTGCGGAGGCGTTATCCGCCAGGGCTACACCGGTATTGCCCATGCCTGCAGCCCGAGAGTCAGGTTCTATCTGGAGGAAGGGGACGGATGTCAAGCCTGCCTGAGCTTGGGAAATTCCTGCCAGGGTGATTATCAGTGCAAGCGTAGAGAGTAATGTTTTCATCATAAGTGAATATGAGTAGCCAAAAAAATGATAAAGTAGCTCTCCCCAGACTATCTTGTGAATCACGCTTAAGCCTGATACAATATTGTAATTTCAGGTTAATTTTAAAAGGATAAGGAAATTTATTTCTGCCGGTTGAAGTAAAAAGATGATGATCTTGGTTTATCTACCAGTCGCCGGGTTTCAGAGGCAGCCCGTTGTATTCTCACCCATATTCAAGGTGGAGATTTTTTATACTGATTATCATCAAGGATCTAACCCGGATTTACCAACTCGTATCATATATCGTTAGGGCTAAAGCATCTCCACAACCATGGCCGAGGCTCCGCCGCCGCCGTTACATATGCCGGCGCATCCGTATGTGCCGCCGGTTTGCTTTAGAGCATGGACCAGCGTAACCATAATACGGGCTCCCGAACATCCAATGGGATGGCCAAGACTTACAGCGCCTCCTCTGATATTCACTTTTTCCGGGTCAAGCTCCATAATTTCATTATTAATCAGGGACACGACTGAAAAAGCTTCATTGATCTCAAAAAGGTCGATCTCATCCTTATTAAGGCCGGCGCGCTCCATCGCTTTGGGCATAGCATCTGCCGGGGCGGTGGTAAACCACTCCGGTTGCTTGGCAGCACTTGCCTGGCTGACAACCCGCGCTATTGGCTCAAGGTTCAACTCTTTTGCTTTATCAGCACTCATTAACAGTACTGCAGCGGCACCGTCATTAATACTGCTGGCATTGGCAGCGGTAACCGTTCCTTCTTTGTTGAAAACCGGTCGTAGATTGGGAACCTTATCAAAATTAACCCGATCCGGTTCTTCATCTTTGGTGACCTTCGTGACCTTTCCCTTACGATCGGTTACTTTTATTTCCACAAGTTCATCATCAAAACTTCCGTCTTCGCGGGCTTGGATAGCGCGTTTATAGGAGGTGATAGCGTATTCATCCTGCTCACTGCGACCGATATTGCACTCGTCAGCACACAGTTCAGCCGCATTACCCATATGATAGTCGTTATACACATCCCAGAGGCCGTCCTTGATGATACCGTCTTCTGCCTGGGCATGGCCCAGCTTAGAACCAAATCGGTGTTTCTGGAGGTAGTAGGGAACATTACTCATACTTTCCATTCCGCCGGCGACGATAATCTCAGCTTCTTCGAGCTGAATTTGGTTGGCTGCTATCATAATAGCCTTCATGCCGGAAGCACAGACCTTGTTAACCGTTGTAGCCGGGGTTAAGTCAGAAAGTCCCGCTTTGAGGGCTGCTTGCCGGGCCGGAGCCTGACCGATACCGGCGGTAAGCACGTTGCCGAATACTACTTCCTGTACCTGATCGGGTTTAATGCCGGATGCTTTGATAACTTCGGTGATCGTCGTCGCTCCCAGTTCCGGGGCGGAGAAAGAAGCCAGGCGACCGCCAAAAGAGCCGATGGGTGTTCGTTTTGCTTCAACTATTACTACATCTTTCATAATAAAGCCTGTTTAATTTACATTTGTCGGATAGATAAAAATTACTAAAAAGCCTGAGCCAGATCATCTACAAGATCTTCACCATCCTCGATACCTATTGAAAGACGGATGAGAGAATCTTTGAGACCGGCCGCTTCTCGCACGTCTTTTGGCATAGAGGCGTGTGTCATGGATGCAGGATGATTGACAAGTGATTCTACGCCGCCCAGGCTTTCGGCAAGTGTAAAGACGCTTGTCCGGCTCACAAATGCTTGTGCCTTTTCTTTAGTATCATCTTTCAGTGAAAATGAAACCATAGCCCCAAAATCGTCCATTTGCTTTTTGGCGATGTCATGTTGTTCGTGGCTTTCGAGTCCCGGATAAATTACACGACCCACTTGCTCATGCTGGGCCAGAAAGGAAGCCACCTCTTTAGCATTTTCCACGGACTGGCGTACGCGAACGGCCAGGGTTTTAATGCCGCGGAGCGTTAAGTAACAGTCCATTGGCCCGGGTACCGCACCGGTTGTTTTGACCTGGAATCGAAGTTTTTCCATGACCTCTTCATTTGAAGTGGCTACAGCGCCGCCAATCACATCAGAATGTCCGCCCAGATATTTTGTTGTTGAATGTAAAACAATATCTGCCCCAAGGTTTAACGGACGCTGCAGATAGGGAGAGGCAAAGGTATTATCCACCAGCGACAGCATATCGTGATTACTTGCAAAAGTGGCCAGCTCTTCAATATCTACAATGCGCAGCAGGGGATTAGTAGGGGTTTCTATCCAAAGTAGCTTAGTGTTATCATTTTTGGCGGCTTTAACCTCATCCATGCTGGTCATATCCACAAAAGAGAATGCAATGCCCATCGGTTCATAGACTTCGGTAAAGAGCCGGTAGCTGCCGCCGTAGAGATCGTTGGAAGCGATGACATGATCACCGGGACGAAGTCTTCTTAAAACAGCATCCATAGCTGCGCAGCCACTGGCAAAGCAGGCACATTCGTCGGCGTCTTCGAGTCCCGCAATGAGTTTTTCGAGTGCGGTGCGGGTGGGATTGCCAACACGCGCATAGTCGTAGCCCTTATGTTCGTTAGGCGCATCCTGAGCAAAAGTTGAGGTTTGGAAAATAGGAGGCATGACGGCTCCTGATGTTTCTTCCGGCTTCTGGCCGGCGTGAATAGCTTTGGTCTTAAATTTCATTATTTAAACAGTTTATAAGTTTGCCTTAGCGGTTTTAGCTTTCTGCTGCATTCCCAAAATAGAATATGCCTGATAAAGGCTTTGCCACCACTGCGTGCTATCACTTTCTGAAGCCAATGCTTCCATGAGTGGCAGTGCGGCCGTTAAGTTTTGATCAATAGCGTTAGAAGCCTTCTCCTTCTGCGATTTGTTTAGATGGGACAGCAGTTTTTGGTAAAGACTGGCTGCATTTTGATAGTAACGAGCCGCCTCTGCATCAATATCTCCATTTTTCTCCCATTTGTCCAACAGATAATTGTAGGTATCATTCGCTTCATGGAGAAGCGAGTCAATAGCTGTGAACTCAGAGCTAAAGTTATTTGGGGCCTTTTGGGCCGCTTCCGTCTTATTTTGAGCCAATAGATAGAGCTGACTGGCCAAAGAACGGCGATAAGTAGCATTAGATGGTTTTCTTATTGTAAGACGGCGCAGTAGCGTGACCGCTTCGGTATGCTCGCTGGCTTTCATATAAGCATTAGACAAACCATGCATTAGGTTGTAATTGGGACGGTTGGCAGAAAGAGCCTCTTTAAAAACAGGGATCGCTTGTTCCGGCTGGTCGGTATCTAAATATAGGAAGGCCAGTGCTTCCAGCAAGGGAAGGGGAACGGCAGAGATATTGGCCCGCGCTCGCTCAAGCTCACCAATAGCCTTGGGGAACTCACCTACGTCATAAAAAGCCCGGCTGGCCATTAGATAGGATGTTGAGCTGTCGGGCATGATGGCCGTAGCATTTTCAAAATGT
>DATGUX010000402.1:0-7365 GCA_035300985.1 Fodinibius sp. | reverse complement strand
ATTCACGATCTTACGAGATAGCTTCCAGACATCAAGATCTTCGAATTTAGTTATAGTTGCCATAGGTAAAACTGTCAAAAGTCTTAAAGTCGCAGGTCTATTGGTCGAAGGTCACAGGTCTTAAGGTCATGAGGTCGACTTTGGACATTCGACATTCAGACCTTCGACCCATCAAGTAGTGCCTAATCGCTCCAACCCATAATTCCGATCCGTCACTGCCTCCACCCATTCCATATTATTTAAATACCACTTGATGGTAGCCTTGATCCCGCTTTCAAAGGTTTCTTCCGGCGTCCAGTCCAGGTCGGCTTCTATCTTGGAGGCATCAATAGCGTAGCGGAAATCGTGGCCGGGGCGGTCGGTAACAAAGCTGATTTGATCTTCGTAGCGGCCGTCTGCTTTGGGCTGCAGCTCATCCAGTATAGAACAGATCGTTTTTACCACTTCAATATTCTGTTTTTCATTATGTCCGCCAATGTTGTAGGTCTCACCAAGCGTTCCTTCCCGGGCGACCATAACAAGCGCTCGGGCATGGTCATCTACATACAGCCAGTCGCGCACATTTGTTCCGTCTCCGTATACCGGAATATCCTCGCCCTGCAGGGCTTTCAGGATCACCACCGGAATGAGCTTCTCCGGAAACTGATAAGGGCCGTAATTATTGGAGCAGTTAGTAATGAGGACCGGAAAGTCGTAGGTGTGAAACCAAGCCCGCGCCAGATGATCGGAGGAGGCTTTACTGGCTGAGTAGGGCGAGCGCGGATCGTAGGAAGTTGTTTCTTCAAAGAAGCCGTCATCTCCCAGCTCGCCATAGACTTCATCGGTGGAGACATGCAGAAAACGAAACTGCTGTTGTTTATCTTGGCCTAAGCCTTCATAATACTCCTTACTAATCTCAAGCAGGTTATGCGTCCCCACGATATTAGTCCGGATAAACTCCGCCGATCCATCAATCGAGCGATCCACATGCGATTCGGCGGCCAGATGGATTACCGTGTCAGGCTGATATTCACTGAAGATGCGCTGCATCTCCTGGGCATCACAGATATCGGCCTGCTCAAAATGGTAGCGGTCAGCATCCTCAACGGCCGCCAGACTTTCCAGATGTCCCGCGTAGGTCAGCTTGTCGATATTTACAACGCTATGGTCCGTTTCATCGATCAGATAACGCACCACAGCCGAGCCGATAAACCCCGCTCCGCCTGTTACTAATATTCTGCCTTCTGATTCACTCAAAACAAAAAGTATTTATTGACTTCAATGATTTATTACTGCCAAGACGAGCAATAAGTTCCAGGCTCATCCCTTCAACCTCAAGTAACAGAACGGAATCACATTTGTGTATTTACCTCCGCTTATCAGCCGCGAATGATACGAATATTTCAGGACGGTAGAAAAAGAGTTTTTAGCAGAAGGATTGTTTGTAGATGGTATTGAGTAGTAGAAAGTAGAAGGTAGATATTTAGCGGGAAATTCGCTATCCGGAATGATCAAACAAACAGCGCGGACCATTCCCTCCGCAGAGCGGCTGCGCACGGCCTTGCCCTTGCTCAAAGTCGCCTTACCGCCGCGGAGCCGTGCCTGCGCTTCGATCGATCCAAGCTTCGGGCAGGCAGGCGACGGCAGGAGATAAGCCAAGCGTCGGCGCTCCCGGTTTACGTCTCCCTCATTATGCCAATTTAAAGACGATACGCACTCATGCTATATCTCTCCTGATCTTTGTTAATGTCTTCTCCAATTCAGGGATATGTTCGTTGCAGACTGCAAAAACCGTTTCCGCGTCAATATCAAAATAGTGATGGGTTATAATATCCCGCATCCCCATTACCTTTTTCCATTCAATTTGAGGATAGTGCATCAACAGTTCTTGCTCAGTAATTTTGTCAATACGTTTTAAAGCCTCACCAATGTTGATCAACTGCATACATATGCTATCAAGTTTCTCGAGGCCCAAATCTGTATCTAAAAATTCAGAAGGGATTTTTATAGCTTTGAATCTTTTCTGAATCTGATCAAGTGCCCAGAGCATATTATCCAATATATCAATAACAAGTTCCCGATTATAGTCATGCATAAACGGCGTCCTGTTCTATTCTTTTTTTTAAGTTGTGGTTCATTCGTTCACGGTTTCGAACCACATCCACTCCAGTACCCAAATCTTCTTCAATCTTCTGTTTAATTCCAACAAGCGTTAACAGGTCAGGTTTTTTCAATTCCACAACAATATCAATATCGCTGCTTTTACGGTTTTCTCTTCGTGCATAACTTCCAAATAAGCCAATTTTCGTAACTCCGAACTCTTTTTTAAATTCAGGTTTATGCTTTGACAGATATTGTATGATCGCTTCTCTTTTCATTGCTTTGTTTATAAAATAACAAATTTTGACCTATTCCGTCTATACCTTTCAATAAAAGTACCTATCCCCTACTTTAAAACAAAATCAGACTTCTGCTTTAACCCAGATTATCCACTGATTTTTTATCCCGATATATAAGGAGTGAAAAAATCTGCTCCGTGCATTCAGAAAATGGGCCTCCCTCATTAGCGCTGGAATTCATTCCCGTACGTTTGGGCCCGGGGCCTTCCGCACCGCCCGGCATTAAAATACCGGGCTATTGATCTTTTACTAACGAAAACCCTGCATCCGCAGGGTTAGCAGGCTGGGCGGTTCTGGTTTTAATGAATAACCCTCAAGTAAGCCTCGGGGATTCTTTGATTAATCAACGGCTGTCATTCTGCTGTGTTCGCTATCGGCGTGAAACGAAACGGAATGGAGCTGAAGAATCTCCTTACTTATGGAACCAACGGATTGAGGCTCATTTCCTTCAGGTCCTACGCGGGCAGGCTGAGTCTTTACAAAGGGTTTCATCGGTAAAAAGTGTTTATAAATCTCAATAAAGACCAATAGAAAAGTCCCCTTTAGGGTCGCCTACGCTACATAGCTTCAGCGACGTAGCGCATTTAGGGGTTCCAATTACTCCGAATTTCCGGAACGATGCAGCGGATTTAGGGACTGCAGGTTAGCCCCAATGAAGCTTCGAATCATGTTAAAAACGTTCCTCTCCCTGAATTTTAGGGAGAGGCCAGGAGAGGGTCAAAACAAACAGCGCTGACCATTCCCGACGCTTCGGGATTCGGCGTAGTTGGCCTTCATAGCTTCAGCGACGTAGCGGATTTAGGGGTCAAAGAAGCAGGGCTTAGATCATTAATAGCACGGCAATCCATTTCCCACCAAACAGAGCATCAAGATAAATATCGATCTACAACTATCGCTTTTGGAGCAGCGATAAAAGCCTGCTTTTAGGCTTTAAAAAGTGCGACTAAATCGACCTCAGAGACTTCATTTTATCAACACTTAAAAAAAAGGCGTTTAAAGGCTATGGAGGTACTCTTACGCTTTGTCCCAAATCAATCATATAGTTGAGTCCGATCCTATCGATTGATTGAGTCCAACCCTATCGAACGGTTGGGTCCGCCCCTATCGAACGATTGGTTTTGATTCAACCCTAAGGATATTTGCTGGAGAGCAGTAAAAATACGATCTGCAAGTCGCGCGCTTTTATAAAAAAGGTGGGTCAGTATTGGATGTATTACAAGAACCCTTTGAAATATCCTCCCGTCTGTCCCGACGGCAGGTCGTGTGGTCGGGCGGATCAATAGGGTCTGGAACCCTCGCCCCGAATGCGGGACACTTTTTAAGGGAGAGATTATCCTTAGCCTTTTCAGCAAGAAATATTTTTACCATAGGCTCCAAAATAGTAAGTACACTGACCAACTGGCATTGTAAAATCATACCACAGGCGGCTTCGGCTCCGCTCGCCTACCGAAGCCTTGCGCATAGGTTGGCTCAGTCCCAATTGTAAGCCACACTGCCCTTTAGATGCTACACAGACATATTCGAGGAGACACTTTCCCGAAACATCGGGACTCAGTATGACATCGTCTTTAAATGTTGTTTTTATAACAGCGCTGTTGTCATAATTCTCTCAGACACACTTTTTTGGACAGTATCAACAGCGCAAACATTACCCGCCGCAGAGCGACGGCAGGAGATGAATGATGAGATAGTGAGTCATCCATAGCGCGGGAATTCATTCCCCCACGTTTGGGCGGAAGCCTTCCATACGGGTATATCAGAATCAGTCATCCCCCCTGGCCCCCTTCGGATTTCATTCATGAACCTTAAAGTATGTAACGCCCTAAGGGGGACACTGCAGGCCGAGGCTTTACAAAGGATTTCATCAGTAAAAGTATTTAACGACCTCTTTAAAGACCAAAAAAAATCAAAGTTGTAGCCCACCATGGAGGTGGACTACAACCAGAGCTCTTGAAACTTGCGTCTGTATATAAGAAGGAGATTGCTTCATCCCGACTCCCGACTTACCTCGGGACAATGGCAGGTCTTGGAATGATGGCCTTACTCATATTTCCGCCTTCGCGAGGTCTGTGAGCTTCCAATGAAGCCAGGTTACCCCCAATAAAGATTCGGATCCTGTTAAAAGCGTTCCTCTCCCTGAATTTTAGGGAGAGGCCAGGTGAGGGTCAAACAAACAGCGCGGATAATCCTCTTCCGCCGCGGGCCTTATGAATTCTCCTGAAAAAATGAAAAACAGACCACCCTGTCAGTTCCTGTCATCACGAGGGAGTGTTTTCTGCGACCGCGGTGATCTCCTGATGCAGTTAAAGGAGGAAAAAGCAATTCCTCTCCCCTCAGTCCTTCGGCTCAGTCTCAAACTGGACGCTGCTCCACCAACTCTTCACTAACACCCAGCCAAGAGCAATGATGCCCCCCAGTATGCCGGATACAACCAAGATCAGCAGGCCCGAGGTATTATCTTTCAGCGGCACACTCACCGGCTGCAGTACCGAAAAGACCGGCGTCTGTTCCTGCACCTGCATCTTTGCCTGTTGCAGATGCTTATTCAAGCTATTATAAAGGTTAAAGGCCAAATCATACTGCGACTGCAGCTCCTGCCGGCGGGTTTCAGCTTTGGCCGTTGCCAAATTCAGGTTGCTGTCCTGGAACTCTGCCAGATTCTGCTGCGCCTGTTCAAAATCCTTTTTTGCTTCCGCTACCTGTCCCTGCACAAATTCCAGATCCTGGTTTGCCTTCCGGGTGCGGTAGTCGCGCATATATTCTTTCAGCAGCACAATACCGGCCTGGCCGATTTCAGCCGTCGCCTGCGGATCGGGGAATTCGGAGTTCAACGTTATGACGCCGGTCTCCTGATCCACACTGACCGTCAAACGCTGCCGCATGGTTTTAACCGTTTCCATCTGCTCTTTGGAAAGGTGCAGCACGGAATCACGATCTACTTTGGTAATTACTGCTTCATCCTCCGGCTGATCTCCCTTGAAGAGTTTAATTATTTGGCCCGGAAGCCCAATAGTAAACCTCTTGGCATACCCTAATACCGAAGGAGACTTAACTTCCGTGAAAAAAACGTGGGGTGTTACCGTAGTGTCAACATCGGCAAAGTGTACGGGGGTATTCATCAGCTCTATCTGGAAAGGCAAACTCTGCACGACATTGGGGTACAGCTGCGGCGGGATAGTCCCTTCCGCGCTCCCATTTACGCCGCCGCTAATGCCCAACAGACCGCCATATCTATTTAGCAAACTTCCTGCGGTGCTCTGCGTAGATTCCGCTTCAGGCATCAGCGTGGCGCTGGTAGAGAATTCATCGGGACTAAATAGGGCAATAAGTAATCCCAATACCAGAAATACTCCCGTAATCTTAACGATGAGGATGCGTTCTTTCCAAAAGGTCTGAAACAGTTCGATCAGGTCAATTTCGTCTTCTTCAACGGGACGATAGCCGTATTCGGGAGGAGGCCCATAATAGCCCTGGGGATGGTGTGATTGCGGCCGGCCTTGCGCTCCGTGATGATCGTTATGTTCGGTGTCTTTTGATTCCAGTGTCTTGGCTTTTAAATAATTTGTCAGAGCGCTAATTATACGGAATATTTAAGCCTGTGGAAAGAAGAGAATCTTTTACCATTGAAAACCCCCTCCTACTGTTCCAATTTGTAAACTTTAACCAGCAGTGGCACTTGTCGCCCTTGCCCTGCACAAAAGTCTGGTCTACCGCCGCGGAGCCGTGCCTGCGCTTCGATCGATCCAAGCTTCGGGCAGGCAGGCGACGGAAGGAGATAAATGTTGGGATGATGGCCATTTGGAAGTCATCATTAGCGCGGGAATTCATTCCCGCGTGTTTGGGCAGAAGCCTTCCATCCGGGTATACCAGAAGCAGTCATCCCCTCCACTACGCCAAGCATGCTCTACGAAGTTTTAACGTAGTAGAGGCTTCGTAGAGCGGGCCTGGCCCCCTTCGGGTACCATCCATAAACTTTAAAGCAGCCATAGCCCTAAGGGGGAAACGGCGGGCCGGATCTTTAGAAAGGCTTTTATCAGTGAAGCTATTTATGAACTTCCATAAAGACTGGTATAAAAGTCCCCTTTAGGGTCGCCTACGCTACATAGCTTCAGCGACGTAGCGGATTTAGGAGTTCCAATTACTCCGAATTTCCGGAACGATACAGCGGATTTAGGGACTGCACGTTAGCCCCAATGAAGCTTCGGATCATCTTAAAAGCGTTCCTCTCCCTGAATTTTAGGGAGAGGCCAGGTGAGGGTCAAAAAACAGCGCGTACAATGCCGCGTAGTCACTACTGGCCGAGCCTTTGAGAAGGAAAAAACCTTATCATACCTCCATACCGGAACCAGTCATCCCCTCCACTACGCCAAGCATGCTCTACGAAGTTTTAACGTAGTAGAGGCTTCGTAGAGCGGGCCTGGCCTCCTTCGGATACCATCCATGAACTTTAAAGCAGCCATAGCCCTAAGGGGGAAACGGCGGGCCGGATCTTTAGAAAGGCTTTTATCAGTGAAGCTATTTATGAACTTCCATAAAGGCCAATATAAAAGTCCCCATTCGGGGATTTAGGGGGCCTATTGGTCCGAGTTGCAAATTCGAACCAGTATGTACTGTTATTAATAGTTGCAGGCCACCGTGAAGGTGGACTACAACCGGAGTATGCTCTTTAAACTGCAAGCCACACTTTAGTTATCAACTCCAACTATGAAGCCCGGGAATTAGAAACTGTTCATCAACCATCCGGCTTTGGTCTCGGATAAACAGAAGCCTTACTTCTTACTCCTGCTGATCATCAGGTCCTTTTTCAGATCCATCCAGCGGCTCTTCTTCAATAATTTCAGCATCTACCGCCGTTTTGTTGTATCCATTGGAAGTGGAGCCGGTCTCCTTTTCGCTGTCAAAGATGCCTTCCGGATATTTACCCTCCGGATGATCGCCCAGCAGATCTTTGAGATCATTATGATCGATAACCTCCTTGTCCAGCAGC
>DATGUX010000401.1:0-3569 GCA_035300985.1 Fodinibius sp. | reverse complement strand
CCTTACCGAAATGGCCGAAAAGGGGAAAGATATGGATCTTCGAATAACGGCTGACGGCAACTTTCAATGGGAGTAAGGGTTATTGCAAATCCGTCATAATTGAGTAACAGAGGTCTCCTAAAACCATCACATTCTGACAATCCGGAAGACATAATATTCCCTGAATTATGAAGGATTATAGAGATAGCATAAAATTGGATCTTTAATAAGATAAAATACTCTTAATAATTAAATTATGGAATAGTGATGCCTTTATATTTCCGTTTTGGCACTTGACGGAGGTTAGAAGTCATAAGTCGACAAATAAAAGCGATGGGAAATGAGAAAGAGGAGCTGATCAAAATGCTCTGTTTGTCATAAACCGGCCGGTAGATAAAAGGACCTCAATCATTGTGGAGGGGAGGGTGAAAGCTCACTTCTTCCTGTAAATATGCGGCTCGCATAAGTCCAAATAATATTATGAAAACTAAAATAGTCTACGGATAGGCTGGCTAACCTGTTCCGGATGGCATTGCCGCGTACCCGTTTTGCTTAAAAAAGATTTTTGAAATGGGCCACATATTAACACAGATCAGAACGGATAATTCTAATTGCATAACCATATGGGGCAAGCGTCTGGCTTGTGTCCGGAGCTTAGTGGAGCAACATGATCGAGGCGCTCGCAGAATGTTAAGGCCTTTCTAATCCGCATAAATAAGTGGTCAAAAAATAAATTATGGATTTAGATTTAATCAAAAAATATAACGTTCAGGGACCGCGCTATACTTCCTATCCCACGGCGGTGCAGTTTAGTGAGGCTTCTGATTCACAAAAACAACTATTACTCCGGTATCTTCAAAAACGGAATCAAGAGCCACAAAAAGTGTCCCTCTATTTCCATATTCCGTTCTGCTTTTCGCTCTGCTGGTACTGTGGCTGCACGAAGGTGATCACCAAGGATCAGGATCGCGGAGATGCTTATCTTGATTATCTGGAAACGGAGATGGATCAAATTGCGGACCTTCTGCATCCCGAATCAAAGGTAATACAAATTCACTTTGGTGGCGGTACGCCTACCTTTCTGAAACCGGATCAGCTGCGGAGACTGGGAGCAGCTATTGAGGAACGTTTTAACCTGACTTCGGAAACGGAATTTGGCGTAGAAATAGATCCACGTCGCTGCGGTCGCGAACACATCAGGGCCCTCAGGGAAATTGGCTGCAATCGTGCGTCGCTGGGCGTACAGGATACCAACGCAGAAGTGCAGGAGGCCATCCATCGTATTCAGCCTTTTAAACAGACCCGGAAGGTGACCGAATGGCTGCGTGAGGACGGTATCCACTCCATCAACTTTGATCTCATTTACGGGCTGCCGCGCCAGACGCTGGACACCTTTCAGCAAACGATGGATGACGTATTGCAGCTGCGGCCAGATCGGCTGGCCGTATACAGCTATGCACATATCCCCAGTATGATGCCGGCCCAAAAACTGCTGAAGGTTGAAGAAATGCCCTCAACCGACGAAAAGCTGGGGATGCTGCAGCTGGGGATTTCTTATCTCACCGAAACCGGTTATCGTTTTATTGGCATGGACCACTTTTCGCGTAAAGATGAAGAGCTTTCCAGAGCGATGGATAATGGAAGTCTGCAGCGCAACTTCCAGGGTTACAGTACCCACTCCGGGGCCGACCTCTACGCCTTCGGTATGTCGGGCATCTCGAATGTGGGCCATTACTATTGGCAGAATAGCAAAGAGCTGGACGGCTACTACAAAGCATTGAATAAAAACCGACTACCTATCATAAAAACACTGAAACTCGATCGTGATGACCTGCTGCGTAAAGAAGTCATTATGCATATTATGTGTCGCATGGGAGTCAACAAAGAAGAGATCGAGCAAAAATGGAAGATCAATTTTGACCACTATTTCAGTCAGTCGATTGATCAGCTTGATAAGCTCCAAAAAGATGGTCTTGTTTATAAAACAGGTGGTAAAATAACCATCAATGAAAAGGGGAGACTCTTTATACGCAATATTGCCATGTGTTTTGATAAATATCTGTTGAATGAAAAGAAAATCGTTAACTTTTCTAAAACAGTTTAAAAAAGAAGGGGGCGATATGAATACGCAGAAATATGTTTACACCTTTGGAGAGGGACAGGCAGAAGGCGACCGGTAGATGAAGCAGCTGCTGGGAGGCAAAGGAGCAAATTTAGCTGAAATGACTTCCATCGGGATGCCCATTCCGCCCGGTTTTACCCTCTCAGCTGAGGTATGCAAATATTTTAACGAGCACAATGAATCATGGCCTGAAGGAGTGGAAGATACGGTCCGGAAAAGCATAGATTTCTTGGAAGAGCTGATGGGCCTCGAGTTTGGAGATGCCGACAATCCGCTGCTGGTTTCGGTTCGCTCCGGAGCGGCCGTTTCTATGCCGGGCATGATGGATACCGTACTGAACCTGGGTCTTAATGATCAGTCCGTACAGGGACTGGCTGATAAAACCGGTAATCCGCGCTTTGCTTACGACAGCTACCGGCGGTTTATCGATATGTTTGGTAATGTGGTTATGGGTATTGACCACGAGAGCTTTGAAGAGGTAATGCAGGCGCTTAAGGATGAACAAGAGGTGGAACTGGATACCGAGCTCAGCGTAGAGGCCATGAAAGAGCTGGTACATCGCTACCAAACAGTGTATCGTGAGCAAACGGTAGATGCCTTCCCTAAGGATCCTTATCAACAACTCCATGCTGCCATTAATGCGGTATTCGGCTCGTGGAACACCCCGCGTGCCCGGAAATATCGGAAGATTAACAAAATTACCGGTTTGCTTGGCACGGCCGTGAATGTGCAGACCATGGTTTATGGTAATATGGGTCAAGAATCGGCCACCGGCGTCTGCTTTACACGAAATCCCGCCGACGGGACTAATGAGCTTTATGGAGAATTTCTGACCAATGCTCAGGGTGAGGATGTGGTGGCCGGCATTCGAACTCCACACGATATCAAAGAACTCGAAGAGGATATGCCGGAGGATTATAAAAAGCTCCATCAGCTGACGGATAAGCTGGAGGAGCACTATGAAAATATGCAGGATATCGAATTTACCATTCAGCAGGGCAAGTTGTATATCCTGCAAACCCGTGATGGCAAGCGAACGGGAGCTGCAGCCGTTAATATTGCCGTGGATATGGTAGAAGAGGGGCTGATATCAAAAGAGCATGCCGTACAGCATCTGGTTGAGCCCAATCATCTGGATCAACTGCTGCATCCGCAGTTCAAACAGAATGAGACAAAGGAAGAAAAAATGCTGGGTGAGGGGCTACCCGCCTCGCCCGGAGCAGCCGTGGGCAAGGCGGTATTTAGTTCCGAAAAGGCCGAAGAGGAACACGAAGCAGGTGAGTCGGTCATTTTAGTGCGCATCGAGACCAGCCCCGAGGATGTGGGCGGCATGTCATCGGCCGAGGGAATCTTAACCTCCAGGGGAGGAATGACCAGTCATGCTGCTGTGGTAGCGCGCGGCTGGGGCAAACCCTGTGTGGCCGGCTGCGAAGATATTGCGGTTAATTACGACTCAAAGACTTTCAGC
>DATGUX010000400.1:0-10517 GCA_035300985.1 Fodinibius sp. | reverse complement strand
AACGGAAAGAAGTACTTCATAGCACTCAGATCCGGTCCGGCGCCACCGCCGCCACCGCCGCCGGGGCCCATACCGCCGGTAACCTTGCTCTGCAGAAACATCGCAGCAGTCATAAGCAGTACGAAGCCGGCAATCTGGTCTCCCATAAAAGGAATACTAAACGGAAGGCTTATAATATAATCCGGAGCCGACAGATCTGAGGCCCATAAAAACTCCTGCTGGCGAATCAGAATAGAATTCTGGAAGAATCGCCACAACGTCACCAGTATAGGCAGCTGGAGCAGATTGGGCAGACAACCACCCAGCGGATTTACGCCCGCCTCCTTATACAGCTTCATCGTGGCCTTTTGCTGCTTCTCAGGATTATCGGAATATTTTTCCTTGATCTCATTCATCTTAGGCTGCAGCTCTTTCATAGCAGCCATACTCTCGTAGCTCTTCTTGGTAAGCGGATAGAGAATCAGCTTTATCAAAATCCCAAAGACGATGATAGCCAGACCAACGCTCATATATCCATCCAGGAAGCCGAAGTAAGGTATAATAACATACTTCACAAGAGGATCGGAAAACCAGCTAAGCCAGCTGTATCCCGTATCAACCATACCATAAACCTGATCATTATAATTTTTCAGGGTATTATAAGACAGTGGTCCCACATACATTCCAAAGGAAACCGTTCCCTGCTGCGAAATATCGGTGGATATAAAGGACTTGTAGTGATGATCGGTAGAAGCAGCATCCGACTCGCCGGTTTGCTGGCCAACTAATAATGCGCCGCGCGTAGGACTATCCGACTTTATGATCTGAGCGAAAAATTTTGTGCGCGTTGACACCCAGTCGATGGAGCCGTTGTAGCTTTTCTCATTCTGACCGGCCTCACTAAGCTTCAGTTGTTCCAATTCCCCGCCGGTATGTACATAGGCGGAGGCGTGAGTGGCCTCTGCACTCAGGTTTTTCTCGGTAAAGCGAAGCTGTGGGGTCCAGCCAAAATCTACCGTTCCTCCAACAATGCTCTTACTTATTCCTTCAAAAGATATATCCAAATCTATCTCGTAGCTGTCTCCCGTAAAGGTATAAGTATAAATGATACGCTGATTGTCACCGAGATTAAGCGCATACTTTAGTTCTTTGGAATCTCCCTCACTGAGCACCAGGCTATCGGCATCCAGGAGCGGCTCAAAAAGCAGCTCATCCGTCTCCACATTAAAATTCCCGGTAGTCAGGAAGCCCATATTGTAAGCAGATTGGGTGGTATCATTTAGCAGCCGCACCGGCTGCTGATTCCAGGTGCCATATTTTTTGAGCATAATCTGCGCCGGACCGGCCCCAACATTGGTAAAAGTGGCCTTGTAGAGGGGCGTTTCCACCGCAATTTGAGAGGTATCAGCGACGCTGGCAGCAGAAAATTTCCCCATGGAGGCGGGCTCATCCCTTTGCTCTTCTCTTATCTGAGCTCCATCTGTGGAAGGTGGTACAGAATTGACGGTATCGGACTCCTGCTCCTGCGCTTGCACCTGCTGACTGTCAGCTTGAACGGCCGCGATGCTGTCTTGCCGCGCCTGTTCTGCTTTTCGTTGTTTAAGTTCCTGCTCCGAGGGCATAGTAAAATACGCCCACGCAACCATTACAATTAATATGAGTACTAAGCCGGTTACGGTATTACGATCCAAGAGAAATCCTCAGTCTAATGTTTTTTTTCTATTTTAGGTTCGGGAACGGGGTCGTAGCCTTCGTCGCCCCAGGGGTGGCAGCGGCTTATCCGCCTGATTGTCAGCCACAATCCCTTTAGTGCTCCATGTTTTTGAAATGCTTCTATACTATAAGCACTGCAAGTAGGATTAAACCGACAGCTTTTAGGCATCCAGGGAGAAATGATCATCTGATAAACCCGCACAACTCCGATAAAAAGATACTTCATCTCTGCTTTGACTAAGCGGTGGGAAGTTGGTCGCGAACGCGCTTTAATAATAAAACCACATCCTGCTCGACATCTTTAAAAGTGGCCTCTACGATATGGGCAACAAGGGCTCCATGGACTGTCTGCTGAGCTTGCTGCAGGGGATCAGTTAATATATGCTGGTGAAGCCTATACGCTTCCCGAAGAAGCCTTTTCATAGCATTCCGCTTATGGGCTTTCCCCAGGCTTTTTTTTACAATAAATCCCATATAGCAGCCAAAAGAAGCGGCCTCAACCGTGTGGTACCGCAGCCCTACATGACGGGCGCGGCTCATACGAACGCCCTTTTCAAAAATGCGCTGAAAGTTTTTTCGGCCCCTGAGGATCTTTTTCCTGGGTAACCCAAAGTGGCTATTAGCGGTGTTGAGTCCGTTATTTTGGTCCTTTGTCATCACTTACCGTTAGGCGATGACGCCCCTTCTTGCGGCGTTTTTTCAGCACTTTCTTTCCACTTTTACTGCTATTACGCTTACGGAATCCGTGCTTATTCTTACGTTTGCGCTTGCTTGGTTGGTATGTACGCTTCATTGGTAAAACTATTTATGTAAAATTCAATTCTTGTACAGACCCATAAGTTAAAAATAAATTTAGACAATAAGAACCGCAATTTGCAAGTTACATTCAGCACGTATATTAAGAACAGTAGTTACGCAAAGTACCACTCATCCCCTCTCCGACAGTGGTCGGAACGAGCTTTGGGAGTGGTGAAGGAGGCCTGTTATCAATATATAAAAGCATTTTACCTAACTTGAGTTAACAATTAATTGTCAAAAAACAGCTATACAGGCTTAATTTATTTGAACTGGCACTGTGTAAGCCGTAACTTTCAGAGATAATGTATAATTATAGGAGACAAGTCAATATTATATGTTCGACAAAATAAGCGACATCTTAGCCAGTATTTTTGGCACCAAAAGTGAAAGGGATTTAAAAAATATATGGCCCATCGTTGATGAAATAAACGAGCACTATCAACAGATGGAACAGCTCTCTGATGAAGAGCTTAAGCAGAAGACCGAATCTTTTAAACAACAAGTTTCCGATGCCACCGGGGAGATTGAAGAAGAGATTGAGGCCATCAAAAAGACATTGAACAGTAGCGAAGAGCTTTCCGTTGACCGTCGCGGGGAGCTGGCTGAAGAACTCAATGAGCTTGAAGAGGAGCATACGGATACCATTGAAGATGTGCTTGAAGATATTTTGCCGGAAGCCTTTGCCGTAATGAAAGACACCTGTCGGCGGTTTCTGGGGCAGAAATGGAAGGTGGGCGGCAGTATGAACGAGTGGAATATGGTGCCCTATGATGTGCAGCTGGCCGGTGCCATAACGATGCACCAAGGCAAAATAGCCGAAATGAAAACCGGTGAAGGTAAGACACTTGCCGCCATCATGCCGGCCTATCTGAATGCTCTGAGTGGCCGTGGCGTGCACATAGTTACCGTAAACAACTATCTGGCCAAACGGGATGCGGAATGGAACGAGCCCCTGTTTAACTTTCACGGCCTGGAAGTGGACTGCGTGGATCTTTACGATCCCAACTCACAACCGCGGCGGGAAGCTTACCGCGCCGACATTACCTATGGCACCAACAACGAATTCGGATTCGACTATCTGCGCGACAATATGGTGGCCAACGCCGACCAGCTGGTACAGCGCGACCATAACTTTGCTATCATTGATGAGATTGACTCCATTTTAATTGACGAGGCCCGTACGCCGCTCATCATCTCCGGCCCTGTGCCCGAAGACACTAAATCGCAAAAATATGAGGAGCTCAAACCTCGGGTTGAGTCGCTGGTCAGCGCTCAAAAAAAGCTGGTAGCCTCTATCGTTAAGCAGGCACAAGACTATCTGGATGAAGGTGATGAAGAGCAAGCCGGACTGGCCATGTATCGTGCCCAGCGCGGATTTCCCAAAAATAAAAAGTTCCGTAAGATGATGCAGGTGCCGACCAACCAGCGGCTGGTGCAAAAGACGGAAGCCTTTTACCTGCAGGATAACGCCCGGCGCCTGCCTGAGGTGGATGAAGAGCTCTACTATTCGGTTGATATGAAGATGAATAACATCGAGATGACCGAAAAGGGACAGGATTTTATTACCCGGGCTAACGAAAATCCGGAATTCTTTATCATTCCCGACTTAGGCTCAGAAACTTCTCAGCTTGAAGAAGATATTGAGCAGCTGCGGGAGAAAAAAATTCACAAAATTAAAGAGAACGATGAATTCAGCGATGATTATAAGGATAAAAAGATTAAAGAAGCCCGCCGGGAAGTAGAGCAGGAACGCGAGCAGCGTTTCAACGAACTGCACCGGCTGTTTGCAGAGCGCAGTGACCGTATCCATACGGTAAACCAGCTGCTTAAGGCCTATTCACTCTTTGAACGTGAAGAGGAATATATTGTGCAGGAAAGCAAGGTGCAGATTGTGGATGAGCATACCGGCCGCGTGATGTCGGGACGTCGTTACTCCGACGGCCTCCACCAGGCACTTGAAGCCAAGGAAAATGTGAGCGTTGAGGCCTCCACGCAAACCTATGCCACTATTACGCTGCAAAATTACTTCCGGATGTATCATAAACTTTCGGGTATGACCGGTACAGCAGCTACTGAAGAGGGTGAGTTTAACGAAATTTATGATTTGGATGTCATCATCATTCCTACAAATGAACCGGTCATCCGTGATGATAAAGAGGATCTGGTATTCCGTACTAAGCGAGAAAAATATAATGCTACAATTGATACCATTCGCGAATATCACGAAAGCGGTCAGCCGGTACTGGTCGGTACTACCAGTGTAGACGCCTCCGAGACCATCAGCCGCATGCTTAAGCGGCAAAAAATCCCGCATAACGTATTAAACGCCAAACACCACGCCGAGGAGAGCGATATTGTAGCTGCGGCAGGCCAGCCCGGAACCGTTACGGTTGCGACCAATATGGCCGGCCGGGGAACTGATATTAAACTGGCGCCCGGGGTGAAAGAAAAAGGTGGATTAGCCATTCTGGGAACTGAACGCCACGACTCGCGCCGTATTGACTTACAGCTCCGGGGTCGATCAGGACGCCAGGGTGATCCCGGCGAATCGCAGTTCTATGTCTCCCTTGAAGATGATCTGATGCAACTTTTTGGCTCCGACCGGGTAGCCAAAGTGATGGACCGGCTTAATTTTGAAGAGGGAGAGGTTATCACCCACTCCTGGATTACCAAGTCACTGGAGCGCGCCCAGTCCAAGGTGGAGCAAAATAACTTCAGTATCCGTAAAAAGCAGCTGGAGTACGATGATGTGCTCAACAATCAGCGTGAAGTTATCTACAAACGCCGCAAGAATGCTCTGGAAGGCGATGATCTGCGCAGCGATCTGTACACCATGATTGAGAATCTTGTCCAAAGTGTAGTTGAGCAGCACTATCCCAACGGTGAGTTGGAGGAGCTGCGCAATACAATCCTGCGTTTCCTGGCCGTTGATATTGAGCTTGAGACGGACGAGATGGGGAAAATGGGTGAAGAAATGCTCATCGACCATATCATTGAGCGCGCTTACGATGTATACCGCCAGAAAGAAGAGATGATTGCTCAACCGCTTCACGAAGTGGTCAAAAACATTCACAACTCCGAGGCCGAAGAAAAACCGACACGCGTTCAGGTTATCTTTACCGACGGTATCCGCCGTATGCGCGTTGTTGTGGACGTAGAAAAAACGCTGGAAAATGAGGGCCATGAAGTGGCACGAGCCCTGGAGCGCTCCGCGGTGTTATCGATTATCGATGACAAATGGATGGACCACCTTCGTGAGCTGGACGCCGTTAAAGAAGGGGTCGGCCTTCGGGCTTTTGGACAGAAAGATCCGCTGCTGGAATACAAACGCGAAGCTTTTGAGATGTTTAAACAGCTGCTGGACGAAATCAACCAGGAAGCTATATCTCTTATTTGGAAAGCCATCCCCGAAATGCAGGCCGATCAGAAACGCATGCAGCAGGCTCCTGAAGAGCGGGCAAAAGTAAATATGAATGAAGCCCAAACCAAGCATTCCGATGCCACTAATATGGGCTTTAAAACGGGTGCCGCGCAACAGAATAGTGGCCCCGACGGCTCGGGACAGCAACAGCGCAGCGATCAAAAACGACAACCAGTAACCGTAGAAGAAGAGCCCGGACGAAACGATTACGTCAAAATTCAGAATATGAGCAGCGGCGAAATCATCGATATTAAATGGAAGAAAGCCAAACGTATGATCGATGAAAAGGGCTGGACCCTAATCGAAAAATAGTTTGGCTATTGGTTGTTAGTTATTGGATTGCTAAATTGGGGATCAGTTTATCTAATTAACTATTTTACGTGGCTGCGAATTTACAATCTCTGTTCCTAAAGACAGCAAAATGGGCTCTCAAAATATTAGCCGGGCTCATTCTCCTGTCTGTTCTGATGGTATTGTCACTGCGATGGATCAATCCGCAGACCTCCTCTTTTATGCTGCAGCGCAACGCCGCCGCCTGGTGGAACGGGGAGGAAAACTTTGAGCTCTACTACCGCTGGAGCGACTGGGAGGAGATCAACTCATCTATAAAAGTGGCTGCTATTGCTTCCGAAGACCAGGCCTTTGCCGATCACTGGGGTATCGATTTCTCCTCCATCAATAAAGCACTGGAAGAATATCAACGCGGTGAAGACCTTCGGGGAGCCAGCACGATTACGCAGCAAACCGCCAAAAATCTGTTTCTGTGGCCCGGCCAGTCTTACATTCGCAAAGGCATTGAAGCCTATTTTGCGCTGCTTATGGAATTCTTATGGCCGAAAGAACGCATTTTGGAGGTCTATCTGAATATTGCAGAATTCGGCGACGGTATTTACGGTGTGCAGGCGGCTGGCGCGCGTTATTTTAATGCCACGCCTGCCCAGCTTTCCAGATCCCAAAGCGCCCTGATGGTTACCGCACTGCCGGCTCCCAAACGATATAATCTGGCCCGCCCCTCCGGCTATATGATCCAGCGCCGTAATTGGGTGCTGCGGTATATGAACCTGCTGGGCAACAGCGCCTACCTGGATCGGCTGTAATAGCTGTAAATTACATTAAAACAGCGCGCCTGGGCTTGCGCTTTCTCTACTGCTTTCTTTAGGGCATGTTAAATCCATTTACTGTGCCCTTCGGCACATCCGGAAAGGCATTCTCAACTTCTTCAGCGGTCGGTTCACACAGCTCATAAATACGGCAAATCCTCCTTGGAGTAGCTGCCAGAATTACCACCATCTTCCCCCTCGCACGGCTGAGTCAAAGGTGGCACATTCGGATTAGTATCATCCACGACGGTCGCTTTTAGGGAAGGAATAGCCAGTGCACTATTGCCTATACAATCGGCATTACCGGTGTTATCTGAACCATCGCCCGAGCCACATGGATTATATTTAGTATGGTACAAGTTACAAATTGGTACAGTTTCGAGGGGCTATTTTTGTACTTTTACTTAACCCATATACTCTCGTCAATCCAACCAACTTCATATTTAATGAAAGTATCGTCACTTGCTTTCTCCACGATATAAATTTTATCGAAGTTATTGTGTTTGTATCTTGCTGGTTCTGTATTTTTAAACCTTTGGATAAGACAATCAATGTCAGAATAGTTTATTTTTTTCTGGTCACCAAACGATAGTGTATCAGCAACACTGCGTTGTTTCATAAAAGTAAATTCCTCACCACATATATTATAAAGAATATAATTCATAAGATTTTCCTTTCTGTTTTTTTCACCATTTGATAGCCCTTACCTTCAACAGCAACCTTACATTTTTCTTTACTTGATGTATCTACGAAAACACAGTATCAGCTTTAGTCTGTGCAAAGCAAAGGTTGCTGCCTATTAAAAGTGTTAGTAAGAGTAAATATTTTATCATTCTTGGCAATTTTGCTATTTATTATCAACAATATAATTATCAATTACAGCATCAATTCGTTCTTTTTCAGCTCCTGATTTTGAATTCCAAATATAAATATCTGGATATCTTAGACCTTCCCATGCCAAATCCATATAAAAATCATAGCCGTGACTATGATTATCATAGTCTTGCAACATTTTAGCAATTGCTTCCCGATAATGATTCGCCATTTGCTGGTGTTGCCAGTTCTTGTGCCTTCAATAACGAGATGTGAGTAAGGTGAAATTAGTGAATAGTGAATAGCCAATCTACTTCGTATTTAATCGCCTTTTCACCACAAATTTTTTCTACAATATATACTTTAACATTGTAATGATTAGGGGGAGGTGGCATTTTGATACCGGCTTCTTTAGTTCTTTTCTTATGTTCTTGGTATTCATCAATTTTTAACTCCTCAATTGTGCTAAAATTTAAATCGCGAAATTTGGAGACTGACACTGTATCTCTATTATGTCTACTTGCGATATACTTAAATATTTCGCCACCAATTACAAATGATACGTTTGAAATGTTTTTATCTTTTTTATTCTCCTCATCTAAAAATACATAACGTTGTAATTTAGGATATTTTTCCCCACCCTCGTATAACTGATACTTATTATTGTTCTTTTGTTGACCAAAAACTGTTGAGGTAATAAAAAACAATGTAGTTATTAGAAATAAATTCTTCATAATCAATTACAAGGGCTTGGGCCATTAAAGAAATGATTATTAATTAATCCTTCTATTGTCTGTTTTTCTGATTCAGGCAAATTTTGCCAAGCTATTGTGCTTGAACCATCCTCAAATTCACTTAAGCCAGCCCAAGCTACAGCTTCATATGTTGATTGAGATAACCTACCATTATCAAAGTCGTGTAACATGTCTGCTATAGTTGATCTATAATGGCTGGCCATCATATTATGATTCCAATTTGGGTGGTAACGATCCCAATAATAATCATACAATCCGGGGAAATTATTTCTCAACGAGTTTACATAGTTAATTCTATTTTGTGTCGTGTATTGATTATGATTCAAATCCCCTTGTTGAGCTGCGGAAAGCATTTTTCTGTAAATTTCTGCGTGTATTACTTCATGAGTAATTGCAAGTGCTTTACCTAAATCGGATATATTACCAAATCTATTTTCATTGTACTCTATTTTTATAACGTAATTTTCTGGAGCATATGTTACACCATACGTAGAAGAAGACAAATTATTATTTGTACTCAACTTCAAATGGCTTACCGGGAACTCCCCGTCAAATTTTTGGATGGCTTCGGCAAAACCAGTGCTCAAATTTTTCAACTTATTATATACACATTCGGCTTTGGTGTTTTCAAAGGAGGGATCGATAATTATTTTGACAAAAGAATCTTCCTCTTCCTCCTCACACGGCTGGGCGGTTGGGGGCGCATTCGGATTGGGATCATCCTCGGTGGGTGCTTTTACGGAAGGAATAGATGAATTAAGGATACCCTGAACTCCACAATTGGGGTCCTCAGACTGGTTAGGATTGTCCGGGTTGCTTGAACTACCGCCGCCAGTACCGTCTTCCATGCCACCGCCCGAATTTTCATCAGAAGGTGTGCCGCCTCCGTCTGGCGGCCACCCGTCGTCGGTGCCACCGCCGCTTCCGCCACTATCGTCGCTGCCCCCTCCACCTCCTCCGGAACTACCACAGACCGTGGCCGTTCCACAGGTCGTATAAATGACTTCGCCATCCGAACCCCGCGTTATGCAAGTCCCTTCAACCGGGTCATCATTTTCGCACTTATCCTTCAGGGAATCCAGCTCCGGTCCGTTCCCTCTTCTTCTTTTCTTTTTAAGCCATTGGTCCATCAGGGCAGCCGCCTCTTTTGAGGCAGGTATGATGGACTGCAAGGTGCGGAGCGTATGTGTAGCGTTGGCCAGGTAGTAGCTGTAGTATATAACTTGTCCTTCGGCTGCTTGGACGATCCGGTCGGGAAAGTACAACGGCAGTACCGTATACTTATACTGCTGTTTACGGGCGTTCCATTGCCCTGCCGCAGCCGCATAGCTGACGTTATTATGGCTTGCGATATATTGCTTCAGCAGCGAAATGGTAGCAGGGTTATATTTCTTATTTTCGTCCTTGTCAGCTTTCTGGTTAGAAGGTGATGCTGTAAGGCCGGGCAGCGGCGCAACCCCATATTCAGAAGATAAAAAAGGGGCCTCCTGCTCTTTTTCTGTTGGTTCCGTAATCCGGTGGTCACAGCCCACTGCTATGACAAGGATGATCAAAAAAGGTACAAAGCTACCGGGAATGTAAAGGCGAATAGTGGATCTATACCATTTCATAATGATTGGGTTATCCCAGTTTCTCGCTGTTTGTTATAGATACCCGTATAAAAAAGAGGAGAAGGTTTTGGTTGTCAGATAACAGGCACGAGGCGTTTACGTTTATTTACAATTAGCTTAGAGAATGCAAGGCTATTTTGCAAATGAGATTATTTTAACGTGTTTATCGGCTGGAACCTATTGTCAAGCCGTGTTCAAGTGATAAGTGCAACAGCGCGGTGAGTTAGCGATTGTTGAATGGGATTAAGATAGTTAAATTTTCGAATGGGTCGAAAGTTTAGATACCGCTCGACCGTTTTGATGCGCTCTTGGCTTACTTCCCGGAGGT
>DATGUX010000399.1:0-20244 GCA_035300985.1 Fodinibius sp. | reverse complement strand
GATCTGGTATAACCGCCAGCGCTTGCATTCTACGCTGGACTACCGCACACCGGCGGAAATGCAAGATTACTTAACCCAACAACAAGAACTGGCTGCATGATCTGGCTTAACTCACTGTCCATTTTTTTGTAGCAATTCCAGTGGACACGCGCACGTAGGTGGCTTTCATAAGTTTAGCTTATATAATGGGCTTTTACTGTAGCGAAATTAGGGTATTGTACCGAAACAGGCAAATGCAGGCTATAAATGACGATTTCGACCTTCAAGAATAGTATCGATTTAGGGTATACCCTAAAATGGATACACTCGAGCATCTATCTCTGATTTCGAAATAGGCTTCAAAGTTTCTAAAACCCGGACACAATTCTCAATTCCACTCACAGTTTTAACCGGCGGCCCTCCCAACTTCCCATCAGCAATAGAATCAGCAGGGTGCTGGCGCCCAGCCCCCAGACGACGACCGTGGCCAATGTTTGCCAGAAATCGCTGCCCTGCATTACGATGAGCGGGACCAACCCGCCAATGGTGGTAAGCGTGGTAATGAGCACCGCCCGCATCTTGTGCTTGTAAACGTAGCCCCAGCTGCGCAGCCCGTGGATACCCAACGTGCGCTGGTGCTGCTTTTCATGCATCAGCAGGATGGCGTTATTGACCACCACGCCTACGCAAAGCAGCGTGCCGGCAATAGCGCCCCGGTCGAAGGCCAGGTCGTGCCAGAGCGTGCCGGCCATTACCCCCAGCAGACTCAGAGGGACGGCTAAAATGACGACCAGTGGATCGGCCCAGGATTCCAGCAGAGCCGAGACAATCATCCAGACGCTGAGGATGGTCAGGGCCAGCAGCAGCAACAGATTCCGGGTATGTTGCTCGTCCCCAAAATCAAAGAGACCGGCGGTACCAAAGGCTATCTCCGAACCCACGGGCACCGGTGTTTGCTCTATCACTCCCTCGACAAACTCGCGTCCCAGCCGGTAGGGCCCCAAAAAGTCCACCTCCACTACGCGCTGGTAGGATTGATCTTCGCGGCGAATCACTGACTGGCTCTTCTCGCGCCCCAGCGTTGCTACCGCAGCCAGCGCAAAGATGCTGCTGTCCGATGCTGCGATACGTTTCTCATCCATTAGCTGGGCGGCGGTATGTTGGCGGTTCTTGTTTTTGCCGATCAGATACAGCTGCCGGCCGGCCAGTTCTACCTGCCCGAAGGTATTGGTAGGGTTGACGTCCAGTGAAATGGCAGCCAGCACCTCTTCCCGGCTCAGCCCATGGCGTGCCAGGGCCTTATCTTCCAGCTGTAGATAATATTGATACAGATCCTCGCGGCTGCGCCAGCTGCCGGTGCCGTGGATATCCACCCCCTGCACGCGTCGGTTCTGTTTGAGGCGCCGGCGCAGGTCTTTGGCCATAGTCAGCAGCCCCTCATAGGAATAGCCCGTCAATGAAATACGGTGGCTCGACGAGCTGCCTCCCAAACCGGTGCTGATGCCCTCCCCCAACCCACTCACCGAAATAGCTGAATTCCCCGTCCGCGCGGCCAAAAACATGGCCTCCCCATAAAACATATAGGGTTCCGGGCGGCGCAGGTACTCATCCTTAATATAAAAGACCAGGCGTGCCCCGCTATATTCGGAGACGGTGGTTTCATAAAACGAAAACGCCTCCCCGTAGGGCCGGGCGATTTTTTCATAGTTTCGCGCCATCTTGTCGATCTCTTCTATGGGCGTGCCCTGCGGGGTACGGATGGTCACGTAGATCCGTTGCTGGCGATCCCCACCGCCCCAGGGGCTGCCAAAATAAGTGTCACTGAAAAAATGGTAGGTCAAACCACCAATCCAGGGATCGACTGCGTCACGGTGGTCAAAATAGACCTGCGTAAACTCCGGCCAGGCAGTGCCGGCCTCCCAATCCGGGGTTTCGATGGCAAAGAGCGGGAGGCCGATGGCAGCCAGCAAGGCTCCATAAAACAACCAGCGCAGCTTATGACGCCAGCTAAAAAAGCCCAACAAATAGCGTCTTCCCTGGGCAAATAATCCACTATTGATCCTGCTCCATGTAGATACCTGCTGCTCCCTTTCGGGTACCAGCCAGATGAGAGCGTAGGGAATCCAGCTCAAGGCAATAAAGACCGACGAAATCAGCGTAAATGACAGGGCCACGGCCAGCGGCACGAGAAACAGCTGCAACTCCTGAAGGGCAAAAAAGAGCGGAATAAAAATACCCACCGTCGTTAGCGTACTACCCAGCACCGGCACCAGCGCCCGGGGCAGCTGCGTGGTGACGTGCGCCACGCGTCGCTCGATTAGGGAGGGTCCATCTTCCGAAGGCCCGGCGCCGGAGGGCAGGCCGGGATTAACCTGTTCGAAGACCACCACGGCGTTGTCAATAATCATGCCCAGCGACACGGTCAGCCCCGCCAGGGTAATGATATTCAGCGTGTAGCCGATAAAGTAGAGGATGCTCACGCTTAGCAGCAGCGAAAACAGAATGCTTCCCAAAATCACAAAAGGCGCACGCAGGCGACGGATAAAAAGCAGGAGCACGATAAAAACGACCAGCAGGCTAAAGGCGGCCTGGTAGCGCAGGCTGCCGTACTGCTTGCGTAGCTCCTGGGTAGCATCCTGCTCCAGCTGGATGGTCATATCATCGGGTAAAAGATGGGTAATGGCGTTCATTTTTGCCCGAATGGCCTCGGCCAGGCCAATGGCATCAGCGCCGCTTTCCTTCACAAACTCCACGCTTAGCGCCGGGCTCCCGTTGATGCGCTTCAGGCTTTTGGCCGGATAGTCTTCGATGCTGATATCCGCTACCTCAGCCAGCCGGATCGTGCGCCGGCTTCCGGGGATACCGAGCGGCAGGTCCCTGATGGGAGCCAGCCCGCTGAACTCCGGGGCCACCAGCATGCTGATGCGATGCCCCCCGGCCTGCACATAACCCGAGGAGCGCCACTGCAGTTTCTGGCGGATACTGCTGAGCACCTGCCCCGGATTGATATCGTAGCGTTCCAGCCGGTCGGTGTCGAAGGCGATCGTCAGCGCCGGATCACGGGCCCCGTTCACCTCCACTTCGGCCACCCCCTCCAGTCCCATTAGCGGCAGGCGAATATTCTGGCGGGTGTATTCCAGCAGTTGGCGCACCGGACGCTCGCCGCTCAGCGAATAGACCACAAAGGTCTGCATATCCTGCAGTTCTTCGGGCACGCGGCGACTGATCACCGGCGGCCGTACGTTGGCGGGCAGCGCCTGCTGGAGGGCCACCAGTTGCTCCTGCAGCTCTACTTTGCGGTACTCTATGGGAGCGCCGCGGTTAAAGGTGATCGTCACACTCGCTTGTCCCTCCCGGGAGATCGATTCGATCCGTTCCACATCGCGCAGACGACCGGCGGCCTGCTCGACCTTGCGGGTCACCTCCTGCTCCATCACCTCCGGGGAGGTACTGCCCCAGCTGTAGCTGACAGTCAGCGATGGCAGGCTCAGGTCGGGAGACATTTCCAGGGCAATCTGCTGCCAGGCGACCACACCGATCACCACGACCAACACATAGCTTAGGGAAATAAGATAACGCCTGTGGAAAAGCTGTGATAGCATAAAGGTAAGATAGGCCGATGGTGGGGAATATCAAGGAGTATTTATGCGGGACAGGCGGATAAACTGGCTGATCGGAGGTACCATTCATTCGTGCAGTTTCAGCCTGGCTGGGTTACCTGAACCGCGAATAAGCTGCTTATAGGGGCCAGTCGGCCCGGTATATCTTCCCTTCAAGGGTATTTGAAAAAAAGATATCCGAATCGGATATGGCAAGTCGTAATGGTACCGGGGGCGATTTTTCAAGATCTTCGAAAGTGACGACGGTTAGCTCTTTGCCATCATTAGGAACCCAAACGATCGTTACCGGCTGTTCCTGCAGCAGATTCAACTTTATGGCCACGCCATGCTCATTAGCAGCGATGGCATTAGCATATGCAAAGGGCAAAAGCATGGTGTCGCTCTTTATTCGAGAGCTGTTTTCTTCAAACAGTTTTTCAAATAATCCGACTATCGCTGGTACTTGTACATTCTTTTCCCACAATAGGTCGCCCGAGGTTGAATATTTTTCAAGTATGGCCGTTGTTTGCTGAAAAGAGAATATCCCTGTCCGGTTACTGGCCAACAAGACATTATTTTTGTACATATCCGGAATAGTTCCCGCTGAAATAGCCTTCCGTTGAGCTCCAGACGACTGAATAAATCCGGTAAATTCACTTATGGCGTCGCCCCAATAGCTAATATGTTTGGTTTTAGTATTAACTAACGCTAATAGTGTACCATGCTGGCCTCCGGTGGGCATGACAAATTTGGTTGGACTTATGGCTTCAATGCTCACTGGAACTGGCGGGAAATCCACAAAATCCAGCAAGAAATCCTCAGCGTGATTACCCTCATGATCATAGGTAATTAATTTTTTGGCGGTATTATCAAATACCAGATATAAATCCTTAAATGACCAAAAGCCACCTACGCTCAGGTACTCACCGGGGCCTCTCCCTTTGGCTCCAAAAGACAACAATGGCTTGCCGTTACGATCAAAACCGGTAATTCGGTGAGTACCAGCATCGAAGAAAAGAACACTTTCCGAAGTTACCTGTATCCAGGATGGCATGGCAACCTTATTTGTGGAATCAGCCTGCAGAAAAACTGAAGTTTCAGGCACTGATTTTTTCTTAAGGGGTACCTTCTCCTGTCCTTCCCCGGAAGAGCAGCTAACAAACAGAACGGATGATACCGTTAGCAAAAGAAAATTCATTTTGAAAAAGGTCCCTCGTGCCATCAAATACTGAATGATACGATAAAGGTGCACCATAAAATTGCGGGTGTTATTGGTTAAAGAAAGATCACGACAAAGAATTTCCATATAATATAAAAACAGAGAACCATTTAGGGACGGTATTCATTTATCCTTTGATGACTCTCCTCTAACACCGGTCTTTGCCCCCTGCTGTGACTAAGGGTGCAATATATAGGAATTAATCCACTGCTTTGCCCTAAAACGACATTACAGTATATTTAAGCCATGCAACAGGAGCTGCATATTATATTTTTACGTGAGTACACAGGCCAAATTTCCAATTGCACTTTCTGTGTCTTTGACTAATACTTTTAGGACCAAATGAATACTTCTTAGCGGTTCTTCACCATTCCATCTATCTTAAACCGGACGATCTCAGGAAGTGCGCCTGGACCACGTGATATACCATACGCTTTATCATTTTGGACAGCATATAGTGATATCTCTGCAGGCAGTTCACCCTTCCATTTTACGGTATGATCCTTCCCAAAAATAATCCATATTTGGTTTGACTTGCCCGGAGCTACTAATTGCACCCAAGCTCGGTTGGCATCATCAAACAGCACGTGTTGAAAAGCCGGCCAATTGGAAGGTTTGCCAACTTCATGAACTAACTTACCGAATAACTCTCCCTTCTGATCTGATATGCTGTCAATATCAGTTTTGGTAACTACTGGTCCCAAAAAATCTGCCCGGAGGCTCCCAAGGAGGCTTCCATGCCTGTTGTATTCCTGGAGTATCAGACTATCACTACGACCCACGTAGAGGTGACCCCGATTGTCTGTCACTGCCTCAAAAAACGGATAAAATGGTGCTGTAAAGACCGACATACGTGCACCATCCATATGAGCTAATTTTTGATTAGTCGGAAAGAGGGTTGGAAACTGCAAGAGTTTTTTGGTTAGAAATGTTCCCGATTTATCAATTACCGAAACGGTCATTTGCCGCGAAAGGCCTGTCTCGTCAGGATCCCTGTAATACGAACCTACAAATAATACCATCATCTGGCCATTCGCTAATGGAAAGAGTTCTCGTGGCGATCCCATATCTTTTCCCTCAATTTTTTCCTTGGGAATATCAATTGCACCTGCAAACCCTCGATCAGATAGTCTAAACATTGATATACGCCAATTTTTTTTATCCAGTATGTATAGCGTGTCCGATTGGATTTTCAGTTGAGACCCCAGCCAACTAAACTCTCCGGGCCCTTTACCTTTACGCCCCAGGGAATCGAGATACTTCCCTTCAGAAGAAAAAAGATGAACTTTCATAAGCCTGCTGTCAGCTGCATACATAATACCTCTTGAATCAACAGCCAGCCCAGAAAAATCACCGGCCAAAGCTTCCGGTGTATTTAGCGGTACGCTCAAATCTTTGATAAATGTTATTTTGGGAATATTATCATGTTGTGATGATCTCTTTGGAGATTCACATCCTCCGCTCAAAGCTCCCCAAATAACCAACAAGATTACTAATAAATAACCAATAGCGTCCTAAACGTTTTCAAATAAAAAAAGAGGGAAAGACTTTTGTGTATCTCAAATGTATATTTGAGTTCCACAACAACAAAAAACCTTCCCCTCCATGGCCAATATAACATTGTTTTCACAAATTATTTCTAAATTAGATCGCCTTTCGTTTGGCAAGCTCGTTAAAGACCGGGGAACCGATAAGCACCAAAAGGGCTTCACGAGCTGGACCCACCTGGTGTCGATGCTGTTTTGCCAGTTTGCCAAAAGCCAGTCCGTGCGTGATATCAGCAACGGGCTGCGAAGCGCTACCGGGAACCTCAATCATTTGGGCGTCTCCAAAGCTCCGTCCAAATCTACCGTTAGCTACCAAAACAAGCGCCGCGACTGGCGGCTGTTCCGCGACTACTATTACTGCTTGCTTAAAAGTTTAGGACAGCAGGCCCGATTCAAGCAGGTCAGGTTCCGCATCAAATCCAAGATCCTGCTGCTGGATTCGACCACCATCTCGCTATGCCTTAGCCTGTTCGACTGGGCCCGCTACAAAACCCGGAAAGGAGCGGTAAAAATGCATACGCTGCTTGATTACGACGGTAATTTGCCCGCTTATGTGAATGTCACCAACGGGAAGACCGCCGATAACAAAGGCGCCTACGATATTCCGCTGCTCAAAGGCAGTGTGATCGTGGCCGACCGGTTTTATAATGATTTTTCTTTGCTTAACGTCTGGGACAGCAGCGGCGTGTATTTTGTGGTTCGCCATAAAGACAATCTCCAGTATGAGGTTATCCGGGAGAATGAGCTGCCAGACGGGCGCCACGAGCACCTGCTCAAAGATGAATTAATTGAATTAACGGGCCCCAAATCAAAAAAACGCTACCCCGGCCGGCTACGCAGGGTGGCCGTCTGGGACGCCGAAAACGAGCAGGTGATTGAACTTATCACGAATCATCGCAGGTGGACGGCCAACACCATCGGAGAGCTCTACAAGGCCCGCTGGCAGATCGAGATCTTCTTTCGGGAGATCAAGCAGTTGCTGCACATCAAATCGTTCATTGGCACCAGCGAAAATGCCGTCATGATCCAAATATGGACGGCCCTGATTACGATTCTTATCCTGAAAGCCTTGAAAGCGATGGCCAAACACTGCTGGTATCTGTCGAACCTGGTGGGATTTATCCGCTTAAATTTATTTGTAAAGATTGATCTGCAGCATTGGCTGGATCATCCCTTCCAACCCGACCACCCGCCGCCTGAGGCAGGAATCCAGGGGGTTCTTTTTTAAAGTAAGAAAATAATATGGATTATGAGCCACAAACGCTATTTTTTGGCATTACTCAAAACGTTTAGGACACTATTGATATCTAATCTTTAATTTATCCCGAACCCTCAACTGAGACTAATTGAACCAAAAACTATCTTTAGGGGTCCAATTGGATTTTATCCTGTCCAAAAATAATAGCTCTTAAGTTTAAAGTTAGTAAAGATTATACTTCGCAAGCAACTGATTGTGAATTATAAGCAGAGGTTGTGTTAGGAAATTGCACTTGACAACATGTAAGAGGGTCTATATCCCTAGAACAACACACTTGACCAAGCAAGTAATCATTTTTGTTATTACAATCATAGGGTTTAAAGTTTCCTGATCCAGCCACAATCTGCTTCATCTCATTGCGACTTAGAATACCTTCATTGCCAACGTCCATCAAACTTAGTTTTTTGCGTTTCATAATAACCTCTTTCTTGTTGTGACTATTAATATATTGATCGCTTAGTGCTAAAAAGCGGCCTTTTTGCTATATACCTATTCACTTGGGCAAATTCTTGAAAAATGTCCTGAAATTTGTCCCCATTCGTTTTAGCTGTCTGTTTAAGTGGATTTATTCCATAACGATATTGTAGCGTACAATCTCTTCAAGCCCAGTTTCTTGATCGGTCTCGCGGGTGTAGAGTTTGCCGTTTCTTACTTTTTCAATTGGCTTGTCTCTCGGCCAAGTGAAGGTCGCAGTTATTTCTCCTGATTTTTTAAGCACATACCACTTATACACCTCCTTGCCGGCTATAATCGTTGAAATCCACAACTGGTTCTTATCATCAAAAAACATCGATTGAAGAGCCGGCCAGGTATCCGGTATATCCGGTGCCTGCCTGATCATTTTCAGTGCTACATTATCGCCTTCATGGCGATCAAGCCGAGCCATATAGTTGTTTTTCCGGTATCGGTCAATGAGCTTTCGCAATCTCAATGGCTGGTTGTTAAACGGATGTTGAAAGGTACGTATGGGCTCCCCTTGGGTATTATATACTTGAATTTTAAACTCCTCGGTATTCGCAGCGTATAAATCATTATCATTCGATAGAGCAAACAACGATCTTCTATAAAAAGGAAAGGAATGCATGCTTGAATTACCAGAAGGGTAGGTATAAACCAAATAAGTAAGATCTTTCTGTTCCAAAATGGGACTTGTTAAAATGGTTCCGGTACTGTCCTGAATAACGTAGCGAATATAGCTCACCGTATCCCGGTATTCCCACATAGCCCGATGATAGGCTACCAGAAGCCTTCCGCCGGTTAGCGGATAAAACCGTTTGGGATTATATTTTTGCAGTTTCTCAAAGTTATTCTTGTTTTTTGGAATTAGTTTTATTGTTTGTAAAAACGACAAATCTTCCAGCGAAAAGACATGAATGCGGTGAGGAAAAAATTGAAATCCTTCTGTTACATCCGAAACATACAAACGGTTGGAATGAATTTTCATAGTAGTATTGGGAGAAATAGCCGTAAACTCACCGGGCCCCTTCCCTTGATTTCCGATTGATGCTCGGTAACTGCCATCACGGTTGAATACCTGGATGGTTGTTTGCCCCTTATCTGCAATAAATACGTGATCTTTATCATCTACCACCACAGTTGCTATCTGTCCGATAATTACTTCATCGGTAGATTTGAATTCCTGTTCCCGTACAAACTGTATGGCATTTGTTGTTTCCGAATTGGCTATTGGCTTCTTACCATTTGCGGTAGCAGTCGAATTATTTACCCGGTTTGAATCTAAAGCTGTATTTTCTTTTGCGGGATTATGGGGGGGCTCTCCACTTTTTCCTCCTGAACAACCGTCTACAAAAAGAGTAAGTAACAGGCTAAATATCACTAATTTCATGCAAAGCTATTGGGTTGAATATTTTTTTGTTCATTCGAAAAATACCTCAGCCCATCCCAAGGATGGACTGAGTTTATATTATTTAAATGATAAAAAAAGAACGTGTCATACTCTTTATACCGCAGATTTCTTGCAGACTACTGAATGGTTACTAACAAGTACAGGTAGCTGGACCGAATGGGCATATTGGTCTGACGCTTGAAGGACTACAGTCGTCGACCCATCCGCGACAAGTAGAATTGTTACAAGGCTGACATTTCACATAGCATCTCCCGCCTCCTGCAGATCCAGCCATAATATGCTTCATCTCATCGCGGCTTAGAACATCTTCACCGCCAACATCCATCAAACTTAGTGTTTTGCGTTTCATAACAACCTCTGGTCTTAGCTAAAATTATAGTCTGTCAAGTTCTTTTGAACTGACTCCTGCGAAATCCCAATCATTCCATTCTAATGCGATATCGCTTTAGCATATCCAGCTGTGTTTCCTTATCAGATTCAAGTACATATGCGTGGCCGTTCTTTACGGTTTCAATAGAAAGGTCATCCGGCCATTGAAAGCGGGCAATTAATTCTCCTTCCTGGTGAAGGACCCACCATTCATATACTCCATCTTTTTCTATCTTCGTCGATATCCATAACCGGTTTTTGTCGTCGGCTATCATTGATTGTATAGCAGGCCAGGTTTCGGGCAAATTAGCATATTGTACTAATTCCCAAGTCGGTTCATTGTCTTCACTGAACAAAGAAAAAAGTTGCTCTCTTTTTAATGGTTTATTTTGGAACGGATAATAAATGGCATGATGGTATTGGCCGTTGGAATCGTAGACCCTGATTAAAAAATCATCGGTCCAGTTTGTATAAATATAATCATTCCCGGAAATGGCGATTAACGTCTGCCCAAGAAAGGGGTAGGGGCCTAAGTTCGACCGCAATGTTCCCCCCTTCTCAGTAAAGATATCCTCATAGTCGTCCAGCTCAAAAATTTCATCGGAAATGATCATCCGCTCCTGATCCATAAAGTAATACTTGACGGGCCGTCTCTGGTCAACATTATAGTTTGGCGATCCCTTATTTAAATTTTTGAGATGCTCATAAAATCCTACCAGCAAACTTCCATCCCCCATAAGGTATATAGGGCCTGCGAACCAACCGGCTACTTCTTCATTGGCATCCAAATTTTCGGGTACAGTTCTAACACTTTTCTCCACATAATTTTGCAAGGAGT
The DNA here is from genome assembly GCA_035300985.1 of Fodinibius sp. Classification (GTDB taxonomy): domain Bacteria; phylum Bacteroidota; class Rhodothermia; order Balneolales; family Balneolaceae; genus Fodinibius. The sequence continues at coordinate 9,568 of DATGUX010000399.1, read as the reverse complement.
CTATCGGGTACATCACTAATTTTTGCTGTTGACCATCGTATACAAAAAGAGAATCTGATGCAATTCGTATAGGATATATCCCACTGTACTCTCCCGATCCATAGCCTTCCCGCCCCAGGGTGCTCAAATAATGCCCATCGTTATCAAATACATGAATTCCAATATTATTAGAGTCGCCGATGTAAATTTCACCTGAATCGTCCGTTTCAATACCGGCCAACCAATGTATATTTGGATATACTGAATTTTGGCCCCACCAGTTTATAGAAATACTATCCGGAGCTTCTAGAATCGTTTCATTGATAAATTTTATGTTTGAGTCTGGCTCAGCATCTGTGGAATATGCCTTCAGGTGTTCTATCTCCTTGAAACGCGGTGGAACTTCTGCTTTTTTAGAAGAGCAGGCCGAAAAAGTAAAGACTATAATAATTACCAGAAGCTTAGCCATACTAGTTTATATAAACCGAAAAGGACAGATCCTCTCTTTTTAATATTGTTATTTTAACTCCATCCTTCATTACCTGCTCCCTATGTGCTATCACCTAATGGGCACTATAATCTTTACAATAAAAACCTCAAAGTCAACAACTAACTGCGGCCGTGGTGTTTAACCGCCATGTGCAGACAGGTCGGGCCGCAGTCCATGGCGTCATATTGTTGGTATACCTTAAAACAAATCATTATTATTTTGTTACTTGCGGCAAAATTCTGCAAATTATAGATTAACAGCTCTTTTTGAACCGACTCCTGCGAAATCCTAATCATTCCATTTTAATGCGATATCGCTTTACTTGCTCCACCAGTGTTTTTTCATCGGCTTTTACCACATATGCATAGCCGTTCTTTACGGTTTCAATCGAATGGTCATCCGGCCATTGAAAGCGGGCAATTAATTCTCCATCCTGGTGAAGGACCCACCATTCATATACTCCATCTTTTTCTATATTCGTCGATATCCATAACCGGTTTTTGTCGTCGGCTATCATTGAATGTACAGCAGGCCAGGTTTCCGGTAAATCTGCATGTTGCACTAAATCCCAATACCATTCATCATCTTTACTAAACAAGGAAAGGGCTTCATCCCTTTTTAGGGATTTGTTCTGAAAGGGATAATAAAAAGCATGAAGATAGTTACCGCTCGGACCATATACCTTAATTAAAAAAATCTTAGTCCAATTAGTAAAAATATAATCATCATCGGAAATAGCTATCAAAGAATGACTAAGAAAAGGAAGTGGGCCCAGGTTGAATAGGTGCCGTCCGCCTACATCCGCAACCAAGTCCTCAGTACTATTTAGTTCAAAGATTTCATCCGAAATAATGTTCCTCTCTTGATTCATAAAGTAATATCTAATGGGACGTTCCTGATTGAGATTATATGTAGGTGATCCCTTTCTTGCATCCGGAGGGTGCTCGTAAAAGCCTACCAGCAATCTCCCATCGTGCAGGAGTAATGGAGTGGTTGAGAGCCAACCGGCCAATTTCTCATAGTCATCCATATTTACCGGATCGGTCCTGACTCTTTTCTCTCCTGTCATTGTCAGAGAATCCATCGAATATTTAACCAATTTAAATTGTTTATAATCAAACACAAAAAGAGAATCTGGAACGGTTTGGATGGGGTTTAATAGGCCGCCGTATTCCCCTGATCCGTGGCCTCCTCGGCCCAAAGTGGTCAGATAGCTTCCCTTTATATCGAATACGTGAATCCCTAAAGCACGCTGGTCCCCCACATAAATCCTTCCGGAGTCGTCAATTTCAATCCCGGCTAGCCATTGTTGGTGTTGGGTATTACTGCCCCACCATTTCCGAGAAATGCTATCCGGGGCCTCAAGGGTAATTTCGTCGACAAACTCCACTGATGACTCCGGTTCGGTATCCTGCGAATATACCGTCAGGTTTTCAATCCTTTTGATATGCGCCGGAACTTCTTCTTTGATCGAAGAACAGGCAGTAAGAATAAAGATGATAGCAATTATTAGAAATTTGTCCATATTACCCTATAAAATTAGATTACTGGGATGGTATCCTCATTCATTTTATGTATTGACCAATCAACTCCATACACTTCATTTCATTACGGCTCAGAACACCTTCATTGCCCGTATTCATTATTCATTCTTAGTCTTTTGCGTTTTGTTGCAAGCTCCTTTTTAGTTGTAAATATTGGTGGGCCCCATGACGTAACGTATAGCATGTTATAAAAGCTCGTAATACCTTACTATACAAGCAACAACAAGTATTATAAGCGTTAAAATATTTCAATACCATACCGAACAATCTCCTGCAATCCGGTCTCTTTCTCGGTTTCCCGGGCATAAAGTTTATCGTTTTTTATCTGTTCAACCTTTTTCTCCCTGGGCCAATCGAACCGGGCTAAAAGCGTGCCGTCCGTAGCATCCAGTATCCACCATTCGGAGGTCTGCGGATCGCTGGTAAAGGTTGAAATCCACAGGCGCCCCTCATCATCCGGCTGCAGAACATCGAAAGCCGGCCAGGTTTCGGGGAGGGTATCATTTCGTATAGCTCTCACTACGTTTTCGCCGGGATTTTGATACTGGGCAAGCGCATCTTCCACCTCCAGGGGAATTCCAGGATCCGGATAGTAAAAAGCCCGCTGATACTGTCCCTGTTCATCATATGTTTTAATCAGCATCTCTTCCGTCCACCCGTGTATCAGTTCGCTCCCCGTATAGGCAAACCGGGAACTCCGCTTGTAGAGTACCTCAAACATTACAGTCATTCCTTTACTGGATCGATCTATAAGTGTTTGCCCCGTCCATACAAAAGAAAGAAGATCATGTTTCAGATACTCTTTCTCTATCGGATCATAAAGAGAGACTTCATAAGTACGCCCGCTGACATTATCAGCCGTGCCGATAGCCATATCACCGAAGAATACCAAAAAGTTGCCATCCGAGCGGACATAAAAATCGAGGACTTTGTAATTCAGCTTCTTTTTGTGGGTCTAATCTAACCAAGGCGGGGATTGATGCATATCTTTGTTAATGGAGAGTTGCACATCACGGATATGCCTCATTGTTTGGAGATCAAATGCCGATACCTTTTGAATGGTATAATCCAATACATATAGGGTGTCGCTAACAATTCTAATCGCCCGAATCATCTGGAACTCTCCCGGCCCCTTTCCTTCTCTCCCGATACTGTTGTGATATGAGCCATCGGCATTATAAACATGAACAGCTTTTGCCTGAAAATCAGGTATATACACCCGTCCCACGCTATCTACCGCAATATTTCCCAAAATTCGCCCGCGTGTTACTTCCTCGGTGTCCTCATAGGTGACCTCCTTTTCTAATACAATCTCCCCGGTTGGTTGGGCATCCGGGGAATGAATAGTAAGATTATCCATTTTTTCGATATGATCCGGAAGGGTCGAAGCATCCTCCGATGAACAACTCAAACCAAGGATAGACAATAAAATCAAACAAATTACCTTAGGTCTCATATTTGATATATAATTGTATTAGTTGTAGAATAATAATGGAAAATCACCACCCGTCAACATTATAATTTGTGTGGTTAGCCATAATATGCACCCGCTGCCCCTTCCCAGATTTATTTTACTAACTGAAGTTACGCAGTAATAGCAGTAAATTATAAGCAAAAACGGTGACCATTGTGGAAAACTTACTGGATTTGTATACCGATTACTTGCTGGCGACTCCTAACCACCCTACGTGTACAGGGCTATCGAAGGTCTTGGAAGGGCAAATAAGTCATGATCGGTTTACCCGGCTGCTGGCGGGTGGCACGATAGATTCGAAGCGCCTGTGGAAACAAGCCAAACCGTTGGTCCAGGAGATGGTCGATTCCACCGATTGCGTCGTTCTCGGTGTGGATGATACGATTCAAGCCAAGCCTTATAGCCGGGAGAACGAGTTAAATTGCTGGCATTTTGATCACACCGAGGGCCGGACGGTCAAGGGGATCAATTTATTGTCGGCGGTCTTGACTACCGATGAGTTAGCCGTTCCCATTGGCGTAGAGTTTATCCGCAAGCTGGACCAACAGGTTTGCGCTGACGGTCAACTACGTCGGCGTAGCCCGGTGACCAAAAATGAGTTGTTTCGCCGGATGCTGCGAGTATGCTGGGACAATACCCGCTTTGACTATGTAGCCGCCGATAGTTGGTTTAGTGGGACCGAAAACATGGATTTTATCAAAAACACCTTAACCCGAGAGTTTGTCATGGCTGCCAAATGCAATCGTCTGGCAGCCACCAGCGAGGCCCACAAACAGGCCGGTCGCTGGGCACCGATCGAGGCGCTGGCCGGCCAGGGTCAACCCTTGAAGGTTTGGCTACGCGGGATGGATTATCCTGTGCTGTTGCTCAAACAAGTCTTCAAAAACGAAGATGACTCCGAAGGGGTGCGATACCTGGTGGCCAGTGACCTGACGGTGTCTGCGGCCAAGATGATCGGAATCTACCAAAAACCGTGGAAAACCGAAGAGTACCATAAATCAATCAAACACTGCAGCAACTTGGGTGGGTCTCCGGCCCACACCCCTGCCACCCAGCAAGCTCATTGTGTGGCGGCAATCATTAGCTATACAAAGCTGGAAAAGCTGAAACTCAAAAATCGTAGTAATCACTTTGCCCTAAAAAGCCAAATCTGGATAGAAGCTACCCGCCGGGCGTTGCAGTGTATGAGCAAATTATCCACAAGGCCGGATAAATATGCCTACTTAACAATATAACAACTGCGTAACTTCAGTTACTAAAAAGGCCTCAACTTATAACATTTTAGAACCCTTCGATATGAACCAATGGATAGATGGCATCGACTTCGTGTTATCAATAGAGTTTTGAAGTTTCTCATGCTAATTTAGTCTACACGTCCACCTGATAAATTCTTATGCTGTGCCCCGCAGTTGGATCCTTGTGAAGAGTGTATATCCGGTCATTGCTCACATGTTCAATAACATCAAATTCTGATAGAAAAAAGGTGCCTGCCGCCTCTCTTTCCCTATCAAGTACAATTATTTGTTTTCCCTCCTCTCCTGTATCGGTATGCAACCAAAAAAAATTTTGCGACACCCATATATCCAGGAAGGGAGGTTTCCTCTCAGGTACCCGGGTCTTCATTTTTTTGCGCTTACTATTATCTATTTCCATCAATTCAAACTGCTTATCCAGATCGACTTTTCCAACCATTCGTTCTTTTATCCGTAACTGGATTGATTGATCAAGCTCGTGATGGCGATCATATATATAGAGTTTGGAGCTGTCGGCGCTTGCAATAAGATAACGCCCGTCCTTTAAAGGTCTAAACCGATCACGATATTGATAGGGCGGAACCCCGTAAACAATTGTACCGCCTGACTGGGCTTGCTCCATAAGCGGGGTGGGCGTTTTAAGCATAAATAACGAATCCACCAGGATATTATTAAATTTATCGACAATGGCTAAGGGAGTCCGGCTATAGTCGGAATGATGGGCCATCCATTGCCGCAGGTTCTGAAATCTCCATCTCGCCCCCGCATAAAATGTTGAATCAGACCGATTTCCAATGAGGGTTATTAACCGCTTATTAGCTTTTCCCGGGGCCCATGATTTTATATATCTGTAGATATTGCTGGTATCCCGGCTATAGTAATCAATCCGATTAGACATCCCCACGTGGCGTACCTAAAGCGTGTCCTCTTTCATATGAAAAAGGAAAACTGGGTCGGATATCTCCCCGGGTCCCCTGCCCTCCTCAGCGATTGTAGCTACGTGTTCTCCTTCTGAAGTGAATTGTTCAATAGTATTGTTTTTACTATCTGAAACCAACATGGTACCATCCGACGTAAGAATTAGCTCATATAAATTACCAGGAAGGAAGTCCGCAGACTCTCCAATTTCTACCTCTAAGTTAACCTCTATACTATGAAGCTTCCCATAGTCGATATATTCAGCTTCCTTCCCATCGCCACTACAGCCCGCGGTTATGCCTATGGCGAATCCAATGGCCATTAATATTTTATACAAATCGACAGGAAATATTTTTTTGAACTTTTCCAATGGCCACCTCACAACTGTTAAGTTTATCTTCTTTGGCGATCATTGCCATTAACCTTGTGCGCCCCATAATACTCAACAGCGGTATCTTAATGTGGGTTATTTTTCTTTTTTGGCAAGGTCTCCATGGTATAGCTGCTACCGTGGCATTTAGCAAGCGTGGACGGACAGGACCGAAATTTATCTGATCATATTGGGGATGTACGGTAAAGTTCTTTATAAATGGAATTAAACATTAGCTCAACCGTTTTACAATTTTGAGAGCATTTATCAAGAGGTGTAATAATTAATTTTCAAAGGAGTAGGCTCTGACTTCCGCCTTTTCCGTTACGACAAAAATACGGCGGCCGGAAAAATCAATGCCAAATATTGGCGTTAGATTGACATCTTCTGAGACCAATTTAAACCTTCGGTTGAGTTTACCCTGATCGGTAAACTCATGAATCCATAAATTCTTCGAGGTGCTGCTGGAGCTATACTTACCTAATGCTAAATACAATCGGCCTTCCCTGTTGGCCACCCCTGTGACGTAAGTGTTGAGTCCTACTCTCCCGTTTCCCGGCAACTCCCTGGATATCTCAAAGAAATGGGTATAAACAGAGTCCAACTCTGTCGTCAGGGGAATTCCCTGCTGCCAGCGCTTTTTCCCGGCGGCGGTATATTTTGCAATCTTAGGACCGGCAGGATAGATAAAATAAAATTCATCGCTATTGGCCGGATCACTAACCGGAAACACATTGGATTTATAGAGTGCCGGTATTTTTTGTTCACTGATTGCTGCCCGATAGTTCTCGGTATCCATCCTAAGAGCGCCACCCTCGGGGATATTACCGATGTTCGATATGCCCTTCCCTTCCCAATCGACCAACCTATAAGGGGAGGCAAGAGAATCGCCGGGTCCGGCTGCGGGTAATAACACATTGCCGGTCTGCATCACAAACGGCTGGTTATTGATGTCCTTGGCGCGCGGTACTAACGTTTGGGGGGCGGGCGGCGGTAACGCCTGGAGATCGCCCTCACGCCCGTAATTCATTGACGAATCCAGCTCACCGTCAAGAGTAAACCTGATAATACGATATTGAACCTGATCAACGACATAAAGATAATTGCCATTAAGAAAGATATTATTTATCAGCAAAAACTCTCCGGGTCCATGCCCCGCCCCTCCGTAGGTGCGCAAAACTGTTCCCTGGTCATCCAGCTCGAGCACGTGGTTTTTGCCATCGTCGTATATATAAAGGTGCTCATTGCTTCCATATCGTAGAAGAAGTGGGTTGATCAACGTATTTTCACTATATGAAACGAAGGTCGTATATTCTTTAAGCTCTGTTATCTCTGCATTTGAATAGGAGGAAGGGGTTGAAGAACAGCCTATTCCGAGAAGAGACAGAAAAGCCAGCAGGGTAAATTTGGTATAGAAAGAGAATAGAAATTTTTTGTTAACCATAGAACAGTATTTATAACGTATTTATCGGTTTAAACAGCTAAATGAACAATAGTAGCGGCGATAAAAATAATACAATCCTTGCTCCCCGTTCAATGAGCTGTATCTGTACCTTCCGGGTTACTCCATAGTCATATTATAGCGCACAATGTGCTGCAGGCTGGTTTTTTCGTCGGTTTCGCGGGTGTAGAGCTTGCCGTTTTTCACCACTTCAATGAGTTTATTCCGGGGCCAGGTGAAGCGGGCCAGTAAATGCCCATCATCAGCATCCAACACCCACCATTGATAGGCCTCAAAGTCATCTATAATGGTGGAAACCCAAAGGCGACCTTCGTCATCGGCTTTGATGGAGTTCAGGGCCGGCCAGGTGTCCTCTATATCAATCGATGACATATTTTCCACAATAGCTTCGGGAATTCCGGCCCCTGAAGCAGTTTCTGCTGTCAGAGGTACTTTCTCATATGGATAGTAGAAAGCATATTTATATTCCCCGGTGGAGCTGTAAACCTTGATCAAAAAATCGTTCGACCAGTTCATATAAATGCGCCCGTCACTTGAGCTGGAGGTTAACAGTTTGCCGGTAAAAGGTAGAGGCGTGCCAATACTCATCGCACCACGAGGGATTATAATTTCGGTGGATGATTTCGCTTCCATCAGTTTATCTGATATGATTTGTCCTTCTTCGCCCAGATTATAGAAAAGAGCGGTCTTTTCTATACGATCCCAATCGCTCCTTGCGTTCGATTTGTCCGGCTCTGAAAACGACATAAGAAAGGTATCACCTATTACATCCAAGTCACCAAGGTAGGCATCGCCAAGCTCTTCAAATTGGTTTTTGTTCCCAGCAAGACTCACAACATATTCATGAGCAAGAGAATCCAACGCGAACACTACGGCTCTTTGTTGCGTGCGGTCATAAACAAAGAGTTTATTTTCGGTAGCCTGTATGCTGGAAAGATCAATAAACTCTCCGGGCCCTTTACCTTCGCGGCCCAGCTGCGTTAAAAAGCGTCCATTGGGGGTATAAACGCTGATATTTAATTGCTCCCCATCGGCCATATACACCCGGCCAGCTTCATCAACGGCCAAAGCCGTCAACGGACCAAGGAGAGCCTCGCTCGTATGAGCGAAGACCTGTTCCTTTTCAAGGTGGATGTCTACAGCCGGCGAGGTATCTGCCGAATATGTCGTGAGGTTATCAAGTTTCTGAATAGTCGGGGGTACATTGGGCTTTTTATTTGAACATCCCACCCAGCAACTGCTTAAAATAATAGCAAAGATGATGGTTTTAATATTCATTCCGATTATTTTATTGAGTACCTAAAAGTCTCATTTTGAAAAATATAGGGCCAGCGACCAACTTAATCTTCCTCGGGCTGGGCATCAGTCGAGTCGGTCGGCTGCATTAGCGGCTCTACCACCTGCAGGTGGCTGAGGGCAAAGTGGCGATCCACGGCAATAGTATCACCGGGGGCGATGCTCTCGTGGTTGATAATCGCCCACTTGCTGTTCTGGGCTTCGGGCTGGACGTACACCCACTCCACTTCGTTATTTTGCGGATGAAGCTTAAACAGCAGCGTCCGCCCGCCGTCGCGCGAAAGGATGGCCGCCCGCGGCACCCGCGCCTGGCCCTGCTGCCGGCGGGTGCGAATACGACCCTCCACCGTCATGCCGGGGTAGAGCACCTGGTCGCTATTGTTCGCTTCCACAATCACCGTCCCGGTTTTGGTTTCGGTATTAACGACCGGGACTACGGCCTCCACCCGGCCCTCCAGTTGTCGCCCGCCGGGGGCGGTCAGCTGCACGCTCATGTCATCGGTAATGTCGCTTAGTTCCGATTCCAGCACGTCAAAGCGGATGCGCACGCGGCGGTCGTCCACCAGCCGGCCAACCGGCGTGCCGGCGCTTAGGTAGGTGCCCGCCGAGAGCCGCCGGCCGGTACTTAAAACCCCGGCAAAGGGCTGACATTACCCATAAAATATGGTCTTTTTTCCTATAATCTATTATATTACATGTAATTACAGTGAAATAAATTATACTTCCATTATGGATCCCGATCTGGCCCGGCAGACCTACCATATTCTCAAACGCACTTTCCC
>DATGUX010000398.1:0-2465 GCA_035300985.1 Fodinibius sp. | reverse complement strand
CCGCAGCAGTTGCCTTATGTGTTTATGCTGACCGCTCTGGTTGCCGTGCCCGTTTCTATGGGCTATTCCCGTTATTCGCGGAGGGCATCGCTGAGCTGGGTTATCAACGGAGTAACTTTTTTTCTTGCAGCCAGCCTGGTTGCTATTTGGTGGCTGTTAGGTGTAGAATCACCCGTTCTTTATTATACCTTATATATTTGGGTAAGCATCTACTCCATACTGGTTACCTCTCAGTTTTGGCTGCTGGCTAACGCACTTTTCCGGCCTACACAAGCTAAACGGATTTTTACGTTGCTGAGCCTGGCTGCCATTATCGGCAGTATTGCAGGCGGGGAAATTACGGGGCTGCTTACCGATGAGCTAAATATGAAGCCTTCGACGCTCATTCTGGTAGGAGCCGCTTTGTTAGTTGTTACCATTTTTTTGGTGCGGATTATCCGCCGGGAGACCAATGGCACGGCCGATAGTGGGCAGGAAATGGCCTCCGATAAAAAGTCTGTGGATGATGATTTGGGCGGTACCCTTTTTAAGGACATCCTTACTTCCCGTCACCTGTTGCTCATAACCGGCATTATCGGTATTTCAGTTGTCACCACTACCATGATTGACTATCAGTTCAAGACCATCGCCTCGGAGGTGTATCTTACCAACAGCAGTCTCACTACTTTTATGGGTCGCTTTTATGGCCGTGTAAGCATTGTTGCGCTTTTTTTTCAACTGTTTTTTTCCTCAAAATTTATCAGCCGCAACGGTGTGGGTGGGGCCGTGGCCATTCTGCCGGGAATGCTGCTGCTCGGATCTGTAGGATTGTTTATCTGGCCGGTGCTGGCCGCGGCCATACTGCTGCGCGGAGCCGATCAGAGCCTGAAGCACTCGGTTGACCGGACCGGCCGCGAGTTGCTTTTTATTCCTGTTGAGATGAAGCTGAAAAAACGCACCAAGGTATTCATCGACCTCTTTGTGGATAATGGAGCCCAGGGGCTGGCGGGAGCTCTGTTGCTGTTGTTAACCCTGGTGTGGTCGTTCTCCGTGCAGTACCTGAGTCTGGTGGTCATCGGATTGTTGGTATGTTGGATTATTCTGGTCGTATGGGTGTATCGTTCTTATATCAACGAATTCCGCCAATCACTTGAAGAACAAGTCAACGCAGCAGAACATAAAAGACACAATCAATATGCGGAGCTGTCACCCGCGGAAATGCTTGAAAAACTGCAAAGCCGGGATAATACAGTCGCACTACAGTCGCTGAAGGCACTGGAACGGGGCTATGATTTACGGGAGGTTCCCATGCTGACCCTGGAGCGTTTGCTGGGGCATCCCCATCCGCAGATAAGACGGCAGGCATTGCACTTATTCCGTAGCCGTGACATTGATGGTTATATGCAGGAAGTAGCGCGGCTGTTGGAAGATCCCAATGTAGAGGTTCGTTTGGAAGCTGCTCGGTACCTGTATCACTTTTACGATGCGGAAAGCTACGACGGGGACTGGCTGATGCTGTTGAAGCAGGGACTGGCACACGGGGACCTGCATATACGGGCTACTACACTCGGGGTGATTGTAAAGGACGGAGGCGATCAGGAACGGGCATTGATCACTGATGAGCTGCTGGAGGAGGGGCTCCAATACAGTGGTGAAGGGGCAAGAGAGCTTAGGGTTGTGGTTGCACGTGCGGTGAGTATAGATTATACCGAGTCCCGAAGTTCTATTTTAAAAAAACTGCTGGAAGACCGATCGCAGGAAGTTGTCAGCCAGGCTATAATAAGCGCAGGATATACCGGTGATCGGCAATTTGTACCGGTGCTTCTTAACCTATTTGAGAAAAGGAAGTACAAGAAAAAGATACAAAAAGGACTTGCCATATACGGCAGGCGCATTTTGGGTACCCTTTTTGATTATATGACGGATGAGCAGGGCAAACTGTCACGGCAGGTGAAAATACCCCAAGTGTTATACCATAATCATAGCCAGGAAGCGCTGGAAGTATTACAGTTAGCCTTGGAGGAAAGCAGCATTCCCGTCCGGCATCAGATCATTAAAGCCCTTAACAAGATTCGTCAAAAGATTGAAAATCCCCTTTTCAACAAAGAAAAACTTAAGAATAACGTGTACCAAGAAGCCCGACGGTATGCGCTGCTTAACCAGTCGCTAATGCTGCTTGCAAATTCCAGCCCCCGGGAACTGTCCAATATCATGGAGGAAGAGATCGGCAAAAGCTTTGAAAATATGTTCCGGTTGCTTGGGCTGGTGTACGATGCTGATGATATTTATAATGTATATAAGGGCATAAAAAGTGGAGAAGAAGCACTTGTATCAGAAAGTATTGAGTTTTTAGACAATTTGATGGAATGGGAAATAAGAAAGGATCTGATGCCCCTATTCGAATCGAAAATATCGGATACCCAAGCCTTTAGTATCTGGGAGGATAGCATCCGGTCTCAGCAACAGGCGCTGCGCTTTTTGAGGAA
>DATGUX010000397.1:0-7251 GCA_035300985.1 Fodinibius sp. | reverse complement strand
TTTCCGTGACGAAAACTCTCCGATGGTCCAAGCCGGAGTGGCAGACGTCAACCTTGATAGCTACTTCCCCAAACCATACTTCAATAGCGGGAAGAATAAACAAACCCAAACGCGTTACCTGCAGGATGCTTCCTATATGAGACTCAAAAACCTGCAGCTTGGCTACACCTTTACCGACAAGATCATGTCGGCGATAGGAGCCCGGAGCCTGCGGCTGTATGTGTCCGGTGAAAACCTGCTTACCTTCACCAGCCTTGTAGATACCTTTGATCCCGAGGATTTGGCCCTGGAAGGTTGGGATGACGGTAAAACCTATCCGTTATCGAGAGTATATTCGGTTGGATTAGACATAAGATTTTAACAACAACAGAGTGAAGATTATGAAAAACTTGATGATTAAATACGGATTATTTACAGGACTTTTACTCCTAATCGCAGGAGGGTGCAATGACTTGCTGGATAAAGAGCCGTTATCTGATGTAACGCCCAAAGATTACCTGAAGCGCGAGCCTGATCTGGCGGCTTATACAATTGCGCACTATAATTTTCCAACACACGCCGGATTTAACGTTGGGACCTTCGGCATCGATAATCACACCGACAATCAGGCAAGTACCGGTTATAGCAATCGGTGGACACCCGGTGAGTGGCGAGTCCCACAAGGTGGAGGAGTCTGGGATTTCACCCAGATCCGTGAAATGAACTATTATTTAGAGCAGGTTCTCCCGCGATGGAAAGCGGGTGAAATACAAGGTGATCCGACCAATATTGATCACTATGTGGGAGAAGGTTATTTTTTACGGGCCTATGAATACTTCCAGAAAGTAAAAGCACTCGGGGATTTTCCGATTGTTAAGAAAACTTTGGAAGACGATATGGAAACCCTGGTCGAGGCCTCTAAAAGACGGCCACGCAATGAGGTTGCTCGTTTTATTATTTCTGACCTTGATTCGGCTATAACCTTACTGAAAGAACAAGCACCGGGCGGTAAAAATCGCATCTCCATGGATGCCGCTCTATTGTTTAAGTCGCGTGTGGCCCTGCATGAAGCAACCTGGTTGAAATATCATCGGGGAACGGCTCATGTGCCCGGCGGCCCGGGCTGGCCCGGAGAAGGTAAGCTGGAAAACTTTAGTATCGACATCGATCAGGAGATCGACTACTTCTTAACCCAGGCCAAGCAGGCTTCCGAAAAGGTAGCGGATAAATATTCGCTGACGCCAAATAGTCAGGCCCAAGAAGATTACTACAATGATCCACCTGAAAATCCTTTTAAAAGTACTGATAATCCATATTTTAGTATGTTTGGAAGCCAAGATCTGGATCAGTATCAGGAGGTATTGCTCTGGAGGGATTATGACGCCTCGAAAGGTATCAACCATAACGTAGTCCGTTATATAAATAAGACTGGCGGAAACACCGGCTACACCCGGGGTTATGTAAATAATTTTTTGATGGATAACGGACTGCCCATTTATGCACCGAATTCAGGATATGCGGGGGACGATTCGATCTATACGGTAAAGCAACACCGTGACAGCCGCCTGCAGCTTTTTATGAAGGCGCCGGGTGAACTTCGTTATATCGATGCCACTAATGAAGATGGAAGTCCTATTCTGGAGAGTAAGCCTGACATTACCACGCTGCCGGAAACTCGTTATGTAACCGGCTACGCTGTAAAAAAAGGAATGTCATATTTATCCGGACAGTCAGAAGGAAACGCCGGTTCAACCGGAGCCATTGTGTTCCGTGCTACTGAGGCCTACCTAAATTACATTGAGGCTTCATATCTAAAGGAGGGGAGCATCAATGGCAAAGCTGACCAATATTGGAGGGCTCTACGAGAGCGGGCCGGAGTAAATCCCAATTATATGAAAACAGTTAGTGCCACTGATATGCAGAAGGAGGCCAAGAACGACTTTGCAGCATACTCTGGCGGCGATCTGCTCTCTGATAAGGTGCTCTATAATATACGCCGCGAACGCCGCAGTGAATTCATTGCAGAGGGTATGCGCTATTTCGATCTCAAGCGATGGAGAGCGCTTGATCAGCTCAAAACAGATCCCCATATTATTGAAGGTTTTAAACTTTGGGGTCCTATGCAAAACTGGTATGAGGCGAATGAACTGGTTGAACCTGATGAGGGAGGAACAGCTAATGTTTCTAACAGTTCTGAAAGCCAGTATCTCATGCCTTATCGCATTAATCTGAGTGGAAGTAATTTCGTTAAAGATGGCTACAGCTGGGCTTATGCACATTACCTGAGCCCAATCGCCATTGAGCATTTCAGTATAACAACCACAGGTGAGGCCTCTGATCTGGAGACTTCTGTTATGTATCAAAATCCGGGCTGGCCTATGCAGGCGAATGCAGGTGCTATAGAATAAATACAATTTATAATGATATCATAAGATCACATGAGTGTTATTATACGCTCATGTGATTTTTTTATTAAATAAACTAACGAGATATCTCCAAAAAAAATGCTAAAGATTTACTCTGATACGAAGGTCTGCATACTTTTGCTAATTGTTTTTGCTTCACTCACGGCCTGCAAAACAACGGAAGAGCATATCTCAGACGAATGGCAGCTGATTTGGCAGGATGAGTTCACCGGTAGCGGACAGCCCGATAATAATAAATGGGCTTTTGCACCTCGTCGTAGTCCCGACTGGGCACGATTTTGCACGGAAAGCACGGAAACGGTGGAAGTACAAGACGGAAAGCTCTATCTGCGCGGCATGTTGAATAGTTCTGAGAAGGATACCGCAGAGTATCAAACCGGCTGTATCCACACTAAAAATAAATTCGCTTTTAAATATGGCAAGGTAGAGATCAAAGCCAAGCTGGCGGAGGGCAAAGGGTCATGGCCGGCCATCTGGATGATGTCAAGTGACAGCTCGTATGGAGATTGGCCGCGCAGTGGCGAAATTGATATTATGGAGCATCTCAATTTCGATAAAAAAGTTTATCAAACGGTACACAGCAGCTACGTGGATCTGCAGAATAAGAAAGATGATCCGCAGTACTCTACAACGGCCTCTATTCTTCCGGGTGAATTTAATGTTTTTGGACTGGAATGGTATCCGGACCGGCTGGAATTTTTTGTAAATGGAAGCAAAACCCTTACTTATCCCCGCAAGCCGGGGGCGGGTTCTGATCAGTGGCCCTTTGACCAGCATTTCTATCTTATTTTAGATCAGGCTTTGGGCGGAAGCTGGGTGGGCCGCATCGATGATGAGGATTTGCCTGTCGAGATGGCCATCGACTGGGTGCGGGTGTATAAAGCTGAATAAAGCCCGGATATCCTCTATTTCAGGAAGCCATTTATGGCTAAATATCCAAATACACAGCCTGTAAAAATCTATATCGAAATCATAATTTATTATTTTATGTTATTCTATCAAAGCAGGAAAAGATACGATTGGATCCTGGTATTAGCTTTGTTATTACTAATGCTGTGGCCCGTACAGCCGGCGTTGGGGCAGATAAACATTATTCCCAAACCGGCCCATATCAATGTCGGCAATGGGCATTTCATTATTGACAAGCAGACTTCTGTTCATATAGATGACGAAGAGGAGATGGCTGATCTGGGTGACTATTTTTCTACCCGCATCAAAGAGATTTCTGGCATTGAGCTGCCGGTCAACAAATCGACTGAAAAGAATATTCATCTCAGGCTTGTCAACACAGACACGCTAAAGGCTGAGGGATATAAGCTTATTGTGAGGCCTTCGGCGATTGACATAGAAGCCAGCGATGAGGCAGGTTTGTTCTACGGCATACAGTCCATTTTGCAAACGCTGCCGGTCATACGAACCAATGAGGTGCTTAAGATACCTGCGATGGAGGTTGTGGATCAACCGCGGCTAAGTTGGCGCGGGATGATGCTGGATGTGAGCCGGCATTTCTACTCCACAGAGGCCATTAAAGAAATCATCGATCTGCTGGCACGCTATAAAATTAATCGTTTTCACTGGCACCTGACGGATAATGAAGGATGGCGGCTGGAGATTAAAAAGTATCCCAGACTGACTTCGGTAGGAGCCTGGCGCAAGGAGATGCCGGGCAGCATTTTCTATCGGGCGGATTCCACACTTTCCGGGAAGCCGTACCGGTACGGCGGCTACTACACCCAGGAGCAGGCGAGGGAGATCGTGGCCTATGCAGAAAAACGAAATATTACGGTGGTGCCTGAAATTGATATGCCCGGGCACTCAGGAGCAGCGTTGGCGGCTTATCCCCGGTACTCATGTGCCGGCCGGCCCCAGCCCGTTGCAGCATCCTATTCATATGCTGAAAATAACGGTATCGTTGATCCCAACAGTCTTAGCTTCAATTTCTGTCCGGGCAAAGACAGCAGCTTTCATTTTTTAAAGAATGTGCTGACTGAGGTTATGGATATCTTTCCTTCAGAATATATCCATATTGGCGGCGATGAGGTAGATTTTGAAGACTGGAAATCCTGTGATAGCTGTAAAAGGCGGATGAAAGAGGAAGGGCTTTCCACTATGCAGGATCTACAAGGTTACTTTATGAGTCGCATCAAGAAGTTTGTAAATAGCCGGGGACGCAAAATCATCGGCTGGGATGAAATTCTGAAGGGCAATCTGGATAGCTCGGCTACCGTGATGAGCTGGCGCGGCGAAAAGGGAGGTATTGCTGCTGCCAAGCGGGGCTACGACGTAATTATGTCGCCCAATGATCCGCTTTATTTTAATCGTGTGCAGGGCGATGCAAAAGATGAGCCCTATGCGCCCGACTTTTCGATCAATACTTTGAGACGGGTTTATAACTATGATCCGCTACCCGGAGAACTGACACCGGCGGAACAAGATCATATCCTGGGGGGACAGTTTGCGTTGTGGACAGAATTTATCTCATCCGTCAGCCACCTCGAGTATATGCTGCTGCCACGTATGCCGGCGGCAGCTGAAGCTTTCTGGTCGGCACCCGGCAGGAAAGACTTTGATGACTTTGTTAAGCGCCTGAATGAGGGCCATTTTGAGGGCTGGGAGCAGCAAGGTATTCGTTTCCATATGGAACACTATAACAACCGTACACATGAAAGGAATCGAAAATAAAAGCTTTCATTCACGATTTATTTTTATAGCTTAACAGCCAAATAACTTCAAATATTTAAAACTGGATCTAATGAGTTTTCGGTACCCGTTGCTATTTTTATGTATGGTCGTAACACTTTCACAGCTTTCCTGCACCTCATCCCAACAGGAGGGAAGTGCAGATAATGATCGTCCTAATATCATCTGGATTATGACCGATGATCATTCCTACCAGACCCTGAGCGCCTATGATGATCGCTTTATCCAGACACCCAATATGGATCGTATTGCCGATGAAGGCGTGAAGTTTACCAACAGCTTTGTGGGCAACTCTATCTGTGCACCCAGCCGTGCTACCTTGCTGACGGGCAAGCATTCCCATAAAAATGGACAGATTAATAACCGGGTGGCCTTTGACGGCAGCCAGCAAACCTTTCCAAAGCTACTGCAGAAAGCCGGTTATCAGACCGCTCTTGTCGGCAAATGGCATCTAAAAAGCACGCCAACCGGCTACGACTATTATGACCGGCTGATTGGCCAGGGCGATTACTATAACTCTAATTTTATCACTAACGGAGATACGATCCGCTCCCACGGCTATGTGACCGATGTTATTACGGACAAAAGCCTCCGGTGGCTGGAGGACCGGGATGAAGATCAGCCCTTTGCACTGCAGATCCATCATAAAGCCACTCACCGCGTATGGATGCCGGACACTTCTATGCTGCACCACAGCCAGGAGGAGTTTAGTATTCCAAATACCTATCCCGAAGAACTTGGGGATGAGGTGGATCAAATGGTGGATAAGCTGCGTGGACTTCCCAAAACCTACTTCGATGATTACGAAGGGCGGCGTGCAGCGGCCGAGCAAAAGATGAGCATTATTGAAGATATGGATATTGTATATGATCTGAAGATGCTGGATGAGGAGGGAGAGATTCAGACCAAATACCGAAATATGTATGCTAACGGACGCTATGCTCAGCTGGATGAAGAGCAGAAAGCGGCCTGGGATGCCTATTATGATCCCATTATTAAGAAGTTTAAAAAAGCCCGGGATGAAATGACGGACACCCAACTGGCCCGATGGAAGTATCAGCGCTTTATGCAGGATTATCTAAAGACGGTGAAGTCTGTAGATAATAATGTGGGCCGGGTTATCGATTACCTAAAAGAAAACGGCCTGTACGAGAATACGCTCATCGTCTACACCTCCGACCAGGGCTTTTATATGGGCGAGCACGGCTGGTTCGACAAGCGCTTTATGTATGAGCAGTCGATACGCACGCCACTGCTGATGAAGTTTCCCAAGGAAATAAAAACGCGTGGTGAAGTGGATGAGTTGGTACAAAATATTGACTGGGCCCCCACCATCGTAGATCTGGCCGGCCTGGATGTACCTGAAGATATGCAGGGCAGGTCACTGGTGCCATTAGTGCAAGATAAGGACACGAAATGGCGGGATGCCCTTTATTATCACTACTACGAGTATCCCAACGAGCATATGGTCAAGCGGCACTACGGTATTCGTACCGACCGCTACAAGCTGATTCACTTCTATAATGATATCGATGACTGGGAGCTCTATGATTTGAAGAAAGACCCGATGGAGATGAATGACCTGTATGGCAAGGAAGGCTATGAGGAGCTCACAGACAGCCTGAAGCAAAAGCTTACTGAATTGCAGGAGAAATACGACGATACCGATCGCAGTACGTATTAGTTATTCGGGATTAGTTATTAGATCTTAGTTATTGGTTATTAGAGAAGCTCGCGGAATCTGTCGGTTCCGGACGAGGGCAGGGGGGCGTCGGGTGAATGGTATTAGGCGCTATAATTTGGTCTGGAGGACTGCTTTTAAATAAAGAAATGAAAAGCTCAAAAAATCTTTTATTATTGGGCCGTTCTTATCTATCAATCTAATGTAGCTATTAACCATGGAATGTCCACGCCCGTATATACTTGCCGAAACCAATTGGAAAACCGTTAAAGAGCAGCAATATAATGTCGCGGTTTTACCGTGGGGTGCTACGGAGGCGCACAATTACCATCTGCCCTATGCTACCGACGTCATGCAGTGTGACTATGTAGCGGCAGAATCGGCGCAGAAAGCCTGGGAAAAGAAAGCTAAAGTGATTGTGTTGCCTACGGTTCCTTTTGGGGTAAATACCGGTCAGCTGGATGT
>DATGUX010000396.1:0-2080 GCA_035300985.1 Fodinibius sp. | reverse complement strand
GCGAATCAGCCGATATTGGCAATCACACCAAGGTAAATCAGCTGCGCCTGCACTATGCCGACCTGGATGATGACGGGAAATTAACCAAAGAAGATCAGATTCTGCAGACGCCCGACGAGCCCGGCCATGATGAGCTCTGCTACTTCGAGCAGCAGCACTTTATCAACGCTATCCGGGAGGACCTGGATCTCACGGACCACATGGCAGCAGCCGTCCAGACGCTGCAGATTGTACTGGCCTGTGACGAATCGGTCAAAACCGGAAAACGGATTTCGTTGTAGCCCCTGAAATTTTATAGTTTTATCGGCAGCGACCTCTTTACCACACCTGCCGGGCAGATTGCCGATAACTGTCGGAACGATATATAGCTCATAAGCTTTTAATTTACCTGATTGCCGGGGGCAGACGAAGCAGTAGCTCTAAGATCTCCGGCAATCAACGAATAAATTAGTTTTCATTCTTACAGACTTCCGCCCGGCGGACTCATCCAAATTTTTCGATTACTATGAAAATCGTTCTATCACCCGCTAAATCGTTAGATTACGACAGTGAACTGCCCACCGATCAGGCCACGCAGCCCCGCTTCCTTGATAAGGCTGAAAGGCTGAACAGTGAACTGGCCCAAAAATCAAAGGATGAGCTCAAAAAACTGATGGATATCAGCCAGGATCTGGCCGATCTAAACTACGAGCGCTATCAAAAATTTTCTACGCCTTTCACCCAAGAGAATGCCCGCCCCTGCATCTACGCCTTTGACGGTTCTGCTTATAAAGAGCTGGATGCCTACACTATTTCCGATGATAAACTCGATCGCCTTCAAAACAGCCTGCGCATCCTTTCGGGCATGTACGGCCTGCTGCGACCACTGGATCTGATGCAACCCTATCGCCTGGAGATGGGCACTAAGATGGCCGTCAACGGTTATGATCGTCTGTACGATTTCTGGGACGATGGCCTGACAGAAGCCTTAAATGATGAGCTGGACGATGATGAGCTCTTTGTCAATCTGGCCAGTAAGGAATACTTCAAAGCTCTCCAGCCCGATAAGCTGAAGGTAGATGTGATAAAACCAAAGTTTAAGGACTTTAAGGATGGTGATTTAAAAGTGATCGGCTTTTATGCTAAGAAAAACCGCGGAACAATGACTCGCTATCTCGTTGAGAATGAGGTAGATAGTTATGAAGGATTGCTTGGCTTTAACGGCAACGACTACCGTTACAGCGAAGAACATACGGAAGACAAGCAGGAACCGGTATTTGTGCGGTAGTGAGAAAAGACTCTCAGCGTAACGAATATTCTGAGGGTCTGCTTTTATCCCACAGAGTGATTTTGGTTAGGGCCAAATTACCATAATCAGGATTCCTACAATAACGGAAGCCGACAAAACAACCCCCATTACTTTAGTTAACCGGCGGCTTCCCACAAGGGCAACAATCAGGATTTTAAAAGCAAAATTTGCCAGTACTCCCGTCATAATTAGTCGCCAACCGAGCGACACATCAAGCCCATTTTCAATAGAATATGCCAATGACAAGACAATAGCATCTTTTTTGGCCAGCCCGCCGATAACGGAAACTATATACAATCCACTTTCTCCAAACTTATCTTCGGTGAAAGCAACAGCAAGAAGAACGAGCCCGTATAGCAACCCGAAAACCAGCGCGGTTTTAAATTGAGCCACATTTTTTGGTTCCGGCATCTCATCCCCCTGCTTCTCTTCTGAAGTCTTATAAAATAAAATGACCGTAAGTACCGCCATGAAGGCAAAATACACGATGAATGGAAAGATAATCTCCGTAAGCTTTTCAGGTATAACTACGGCAATTTCTACAATAACACGAATAAGGGAGACCGTAACAGCTGCCAGAATAACGAACGCCGATGTCCTGTTGAGTCCTTTATTTGATTTCGTGGTTTTGGCATAGCTTACTGTGGTGGCCGTACTGCTAATAATACCGCCCAGTATTCCGTTGCTGATCATTCCCTTATCTTTACCCTGCCATTTATAAATAAAATAACCCAGGATACTTATGCCCACGATCAGGACGACCATCAGCCAAATATTTCTGGGATTCAAGAC
>DATGUX010000395.1:0-3461 GCA_035300985.1 Fodinibius sp. | reverse complement strand
CAATACCCTCAAAATCAAGGCCGGCAATTTGCTGAGCTGACTCTTTGCGCAAATCCTTAAAAGTGCTGCCTTGCACAATTCCAAATTGTGCCTGCTGATGACCATATTTGGGATCCGTGTCTAAAAAAGCTTTCCGGCCTCGTTCCGCCCATTGATGTGTCAGCTCCATTGATTCTTTAGCATATTCATAACTGCAGGGATGGGGCGGACATTCATCCAGCACCATCATAATATCTGAACCAAGGGTGCGCTGGATATCCACCACATTTTCGGGAGTAAACAGATGTTTTGATCCGTCCAAATGGCTTTTGAACTCGGCGCCCTCCTCGGTAAGCACACGATTATCAGAGAGAGAAAATACCTGATAGCCACCCGAATCGGTGAGTATGGGCCGTTCCCAATCAATAAAGGAGTGCAAACCACCGGCATTTTCTATGATTTCGCAACCGGGCCGTAAATAGAGGTGATAGGTATTTCCTAAAATAATCTGGGCTTTTACTTTGCTGACCAATTCATCCTGTTTTACCGCTTTGACGGTGCCCAGCGTTCCTACAGGCATAAAGATAGGGGTTTCAATTTCGCCGTGATCGGTTGTGAGGGTACCCAGGCGGGCTTTGGTCGTTTCAGCCGTCTTATGTAATTCGAACAATGGTGGTAATATTAAAGAGTTGCAAATTCAGTTGAATAAAGCGCATAAAATAGTGAATTTCTGGCTCTAACTTTAATCCTCAATTTTTAGTATCCTTAAGGGCTTTTTGCACAGATAATTAGCGAAACCCATTGTCAGAATTACTTTATGGATCATTCTGTATTAGTGATTGTACCCACATATAATGAGTCAAATAATATTGAGCGGCTTATTAAAAAAGTGATGAGCCTGCACGGTATGCACTTGCTTATTATTGACGACGGCTCCCCCGACGGTACGGCTGCTATTGTTAAGAAGCTCCAGAAGCAGTTTGCACAAAAGCTCTTTCTTATTGAACGATCGGGTAAGTTGGGATTGGGAACGGCCTATGTGCGCGGCTTTCAATATGCACTTAAGCACGACTACACCTATGTTTGTGAGATGGATGCCGATTTTTCGCACAATCCGGAGGATCTGCCGCGATTAGTTAAAGAGGTGAAAGAAGGCCGGGCTGATGTAGCCGTGGGCTCGCGCTACGCCAATGGCATCAGCATTGTTAACTGGCCGCTTAGCAGGCTTATTCTATCCTATAGCGCTAATCTTTATGCCGGATTTGTTACGGGCCTCCCCATTTTTGATACCACGGCCGGCTTTAAGTGTATCCACCGCAAAGTGCTGGAAAAGATTTCGGTAAACAGAATTCGATCCAACGGCTATGCCTTTCAAATAGAGCTCCATTTTAGAGCCTGGCAGGCCGGCTTTACCCTGAAGGAGGTGGCAATTATTTTCAGAGAACGTGAGGAAGGGGTCTCCAAAATGTCAAAGTCCATTGTGCGGGAGGCAATCTGGCGAGTGTGGTCGCTGAAAATCCAAAGTATTTTCGGAAAATTGTAGAACCGACTTCCTAAAATCTGTTTTATGGAGCCGGAAGCTTGCGGCCTGCAAAGAAAAGTCCTTAAACTATGCCGAGTTGTTTGTATATTTGATCACTAATATTGAAAATATTTTTAAGTAACTAGCCATGCAGTACTTGGATTTTGAACAGCCTATTGCCGATTTAGAGAATAAAATTAAAGAGTTGCGCGAGCTTTCCGTCACGGATGATGATGTGCTTGCCCCCGAAATTAAGCGTCTCGAAGATCGGATTGATGAGTTGCGAAGATCGATCTTTTCAAATTTAACTCGCTGGCAGCGTGTACAGCTGGCTCGCCATCCGGAACGTCCCTATACGCTGGATTATATCGAACGTATTACCGATAATTTTATTGAAATACATGGTGATCGTTACGAAAGTGACGATAAAGCGATTGTGGGTGGTTTTGCCACCATTGACGGCCGGTCGGTAGTTATTATGGGCCACCAGAAGGGCCGCGACACCGAAAGCCGGCAGTATCGCAGGTTTGGTATGGCCAACCCCGAAGGCTATCGAAAAGCCTATCGGTTAATGAAGCTGGGCGAAAAGTTTGACATCCCCGTCATTACGCTTCTCGATACGCCGGGTGCTTATCCCGGGCTGGAAGCGGAAGAACGCGGACAGGCTGAGGCCATTGCCAAGAATCTGAAGATGATGGCCACGCTTAAGGTTCCAATTATTTCCGTAGTTATTGGCGAAGGAGCCAGCGGCGGTGCAATCGGCATCGGGATGGGCAACGAGGTATATATGATGGCCAATACCTGGTATTCGGTTATTTCGCCGGAATCGTGCTCCTCCATTCTTTGGAAAACATGGGATTATAAAGAACAGGCTGCTTCCGTCCTGAAGCTGACGGCCGAGGATCTCAAAGAACTTGAGGTAATCGACGGGATTATCAAGGAGCCCCTGGCCGGAGCCCATCGCGATCCTGATGCGGCCGCAGAGGCTGTGAAAAAGCAGCTGCTGGATTCGCTGGCTCGCCTTTCTGAATCGAGTAAAGAAGAGCTGGTCGCCGGCCGTATAGATAAATATTCTCAAATGGGAGCCTGGAAGACGGTTCCCGAAGCAACTCAATAGGACTGAACGTGTTTCCGGATAAAGAACCTATTTACCGCTATAACCATCAGCTGCGCAGCCGCTACAGCGAAACGGACCAAATGGGCTACGTCTATTATGGGCGTTATCTGGAATATTTCGAAGAAGCACGAACCGAAATGATCCGATCGCTTGGATTCCCCTATGCCCGGCTGGAGAAAAACGGCATTATGCTGCCGGTTGTGCATACCGAAGTGGCTTATAAAGCACCGGTATTCTATGATGAACTGATGGAGATCGAAGTGCTTCTGTACGATATTCCAACCGTCAAGCTGGAAACCTACTATCGCGTATATACCGAGCGCCGCAAGCAGCCCCATATTGAGGGACAAGTCGTCCTTTGTTTTATGAAGGAGGAAAACCGTAAACCGTGCCGGGCACCGGCTGACTTCCTCAAAAGCCTTACAGCTACGGTTGAGTCCTGATCGCTATGAGAAGATCACCCCTGCCTCTTTATTTGATTGTTTTGGTCGGAATTTTGGGCGTATTTACAGCAGCAGCGGGCGGTGGGCTTTTTGGCCAGCAACAACCCTGGTTTCTGCAGTGGCAGCATCAGGTATTTGCGGGTTTATGCCATCAGATACCTGAGCGTTCATTTTGGATTAACGGCCAGCCTATGGCGGTTTGTAGCCGCTGTCTGGGTATCTATGGCAGCTTTGCCCTGGGATGGCTCGGGCTTCCGCTGCTGGCGAAAATAAAAAAAGGGATGAAGTTATCGGGCAAGCAGCTCCTCATTTTTGCTATTGTGATAAATGTAGTGGATTTTATTGGAAACTTATTAGGTTTGTGGCAAAATACACTTATATCACGGACAGTTGCGGGAGG
>DATGUX010000394.1:0-5873 GCA_035300985.1 Fodinibius sp. | reverse complement strand
GTTTTAAAGGAGTTGCTATCACACATTGGGCAACTTAAAGGTACTTCGCTTGGAGGGATAAATCTTCACTTCTTCCTTCCGTCTTTTTAGTGTGACTAATGCAATAACTATTAGCGCACCATTAAAAAGGATCCCGACACTGAGGACCAGCCATCCCGGTACAAAATGGAAGATGGCCGCCCGTTCCACTACATCATGCCAATGTCCTATCGGGCTGGGTATAATGGCTATTTTGGTAAACCAACAACCGGCCAGCACCAGAAAAATCCAGCTGTAATTGCGACGCAGACGACGACCGAAAGCTTCTCCAAACGTTATTTTAAAGCGCGAATGCTGGAGTTCGCTGCCCAGCTTCTGTTGCCAGTCTTCCATGATGGGCTTTCGCTTGCAAAAGAGAGGACCAAATAAATTCTCATTAATCAGAGCTACCCGCCAGCGCCACAGGTCGTAATATTTATATCTGCGCGCTTCAATAACTAAAAAGATAAAAACGAGAATGGTATTCAGGATAAAAATAAAGTGCGAAACATCACTGTTTCCAAAACCGAAAGAGATAAAAGCGGCTGTGGTGACAATAGCCCAATTGGTAGTCACATCCAGCCGGCGGCGCCAGGTATTCATGCGATCCATCTCCCCGCGGTAGAAATGCGCTATCGCTGACAGATTCTCGCCAGAATAGTTAGGATCATCCGGTTGGGGACCCGCATTTTTTGCCATAAGTCCATCCTTTTACTAAAGCACAGTTAATCATCCCATATAATCCAATATATTTAAAATAGCCCTCCTATGATACTTTTTATCTGTTATCGGTTGATCCTGTTCTGCTTTTTTGTGTCATGGGCCGATCATAGATTCCGTTCAATGCAGAACGGCAGAACCGAACTGGCCTTCCCGAAACAGTTCCATGTATTTCCCGGGTTTCTGCTGCTCAATATATCTGACATGCAGATCACTTCGGGCCTGAACCCCACAGCTCCGGGACAAGGATGTGGAAAGCCACCATTCCAAATCCTGCCATTGTCCCGAATAAGTCTAATAGAATTGCTCGGTGAACCAGTAAGAGCCTAAAATCGTCATTGGTAGTTGTAGGCCGCCGTAGAGGTGGACTACAACTGCGGCTCCCGAATTCGGAACAAGGCCATCTTATGGAGTTCTAACTGATAAAGGCATTGCCCATTTTACCTTAAAAATCGGTAAGAGCTGTTTTAGAGCTATATCAACACGTTTTGGACGCTTGAAATCCTAACATCAAGCGATGCCATCACTCCATTAATAGCAAATAGAACAATCTGCCCGGCAATATTTCACGGTGCGCTTACCAATACAATATCCTCAGCAACTAAGCCTTTTTCATTTTCCGTTAGGTTGAACTCAAAGATCAGATGACGGCTGGGCAGAAATTCGGTATCCAGATTGTTTTCAAACTGTGAAATATGAGCAAAAACGGTTTTATAGGGCGATTCCTCAAAACGGGAGTCCGTAATCCATAGTTTCTTGTTGAGCGTTACCAGATAACGCAAAAAGCCGTATCCGTCGCTGTGGGAAAAGTCGTAGCAGACCCCGCGCACCCGCGATCCCGGCTTGCCCCAGGCATAGGGCGACTCTACGGGCAACAAACCCGGAATAAGATAGCCGGACAGGTACATATCGGCCTCTTTGCGCAACTCCGTCGGTATGGCATCAAAGCCTACCAATTCTATACGCACTCCTTGCCGCTGGGCTTCTTTGATGACGCTTACATAGCTCCCGTTATTAGTCAGCAGAACGATCTTATCCAGCCGGTCAGCCTGGGTCAGTATATCTACTGCCATATCCATATCTACGGTTGACTTCGCTATTATTTCATCCGTCTCTTCGTCGCGATAATACTGCATCTTTTTTTCGAGGACTTTGTACTCGAAATCACGCAGTACTTCGGAAAATCGTTCCGTCTTCTCCTGGTAAGATTCATCTTCTTTGGCTTGCTCCTGGTCATAAACCAAATAAACATTCATCCGCGCCGGCTCGGCTCCACCACGCGTAGCAAACTTACGAAGGATATCGTAGCGCAGCCCGTAGCCTCCATTCATGGTTACATTTACCGCGTCCACAAAAATACCAACCTTGCCTTCCATAGTACTTCAGTAATAATTTTGGATTTATTTATATGTTGGCACCGGGAGATCTCTTTATATCTCCCAAACTATCTCTCAGATGAGGGCAGTGAAAATAATATTAGCCCTGTAGTACCCAATCCTAACATAATTATGCGGCTAATCCATTCCCCGCCCGTCCATTCCTGCAGGTACGGAACTGCAAATAAGCAACCAATGGCCAAAAACATCATTGCGAAAGCACGAATCATCTGGTAGTTCACGCGATATACCTTTGTGCTTTGGTAGTACAGCATCAGCGCCATAGAAAAATAGCTGATAAGGGTAGCGGCAGCCGATCCCATCATTCCATAAACCGGAATAAGCAATAGGTTGGCACCGATAGTAATGGCCGCTCCAATGAGCGTTATGACGGGCAAGACTTTCGTTTTTTCCTGGATAAATATACCCGCAGAAAAATTCATATACCATCCGTGGAACCAGTAGGCCACCAGCAGCAAGGGCACAATTTGGAGCCCCATCCAGTATTCTTCTCCCACCAGATAAGCATCAAGCAAAGGTATTTTTATTTGAACAATTTGCTGCACAAAAAGAGCCACAACAAGAAAACAAAATCCTGCTACCCCATTAAAATATCGAAATACTTCGCGGTAAATAGCCGGGGCATCGGGATTGTCTGACTCCCGCAAAAAGAAAGGCTGCCATGCCATCCGGAACATCTGTACTAACAGCAACATAAATACCGACACCTTATAGGACGCGCTGTAGATACCTACAATATCGTCGGGCACCATGCCGGGATCGTAGAGTCGGTCTATGGTGGACTGTGGCAGATAGTTGCCCAGAAAAAAGCGATCGAGAGTCTCATTGACGGCAAAACCGAGTCCGGCCGGGATGAAGGGCAAACCAAAACTAAGTGCCTTTCGAAGTACAGGCGTATTCCAGGAACCGCTCATCATCGGAGCCGTAAGGGCCCACAAGATCAGTGCGGTAAGTCCGGATGCAATCAGGCTGGAAAGAAAAACGGCTTCAATCCCCCAGCTGAGGCCCAGAATAAGATAAAACTGCAGACCCACATTAACGATGATGTTGCCCGTTTTAATTATGGCAAACAACCACTGGCGGCGCACCAGCCGCAGCTCTGCAAATGGGATAAGTACCATAGTATCAAACCACAGGATGCCGAGCATCATCCAGTACAGGCTTTGATTACCCGTTTCCGCCAAATTCATGGTGGGCATAAGAGCCGGAGCCAACAGCACCAGCAGCATAACCAACAACGAAGAAAGCCCTCCCAAGCCCAGCTGAAGGGTTTTAAATACGTTCTTTGCTTTAGAGCGATCTTTGGCATAACGCAGATAAGCCGACTCCATTCCGAAAGTAAAGATCACATTGAGGAAGGCCAGCCCCGCATAGACCAGGCTCACCACTCCATACTGGGCGGGCTCAAAAGCATCAGTGTGCAACGGCACCAGCAAATAGCCGATGAAACGAGCCAGCACACTGCTGATGCCATAAACAAGGGTATCAGAAAGGAGTTCTCGGAGCTTTTTCAAGGGTTGATCTCTTGATTATTCGATAATTGCTACTCGGGCATCAGATGCTGCAGCGCCTGCACGCCCAGCACATAGCTGTAGCTTCCAAAGCCGGTGATGATGCCGTCAGCCATAGCCCCTGTGAGCGTCTTTTCCCGGAACTCATCTCGTGCATGAATATTAGAAAGATGAACTTCCACAAAGGGAATATTTAACAATTCCACTGCATCCCGAATAGCTACCGAGCTGTGCGAGTAACCGGCAAAATTGGCCAAAAGACCATCGGTATCGCTCTCCAGCAGCCCCTGTACAGCTTCCACAAGCGCTCCCTCCAAATTACTTTGGAAAAATATCAACTCATCATCGGGAAAAGTTTTGGTTAACAGCTGCTCAATATCATCGAGCGTTTCGGTACCATAGTGATCGGGATTGCGGGTACCTAACTTATTTAAGTTGGGACCATTTAAAATGGAAATTTTCATACCGCCACCTTATTGCTAATTAGCTGTGCTAATTCTTCCATCCGCTCATCCGAGACCTCTACATTGTGCCCCAGAGCCATGGGCTGATGAATCTCATACAGTGGAATTAAATGTACATGGGCATGTGGCACTTCCAGGCCCTGAACGATCACGCCGGTACGCAATGGTTCTAATGCCTCATCTATACCACGGGCAACGGTGCGCGCAAAATCCATGGTATTTTGCATCAGTTCATCCGGCAGATCAAAAAAATAGTCGATCTCCTGTTTGGGTACAACCAAGGTGTGTCCCTCTGCAATGGGATTGATATCCAAAAAAGCAATATGATCATTGGTTTCGGCTACCTTATGGCATGGAATATCACCGGCAATAATTTTTGTGAAAATAGTGGACATAGCGACAGGTTACAGGTTACAGGTTACAGGTTACAGGTTACAGGAAGCTGGGAATAGCAACCCTCATTGTCAAACCTAATGTTATAAATTTTGAGAAACGATCTTAACGCCAGGGTGATTTTATCCGGTATTTTATATTTTATGATAGATGATAGCCTCCGCGGAGCTTTCTTTCCGGATCGTATGCTCCCTTTCTCCCCAATCAAGGTAGCCTAACACTTCCGATAGAACCAAAAAAATCGCTCCCTCATCGATGGCGTCGGCAAATAGCTCCCGGGAAATCTCCAGTAGTGTCATAGGCTGCCGCTCCAGCAGTCTTTGGATACTTTGATAACGACTTTCATGTTCCTGCAGATGATGATGGGCTACCTCGGCAATATTATGGATAATATCTCCGTGGCCGGGCAATACCGTTCCCTGCCGGTGGGCCATCCACTGTAGCGATTTTCGATATTGAAGCAGACCTTTGTTGCGACGGCCCGTCTGGGGATCAAAATTAATAAGGGCATTGGTACTAATATGCTCCAACAGCAGATCTCCGCCGAAAATAAGGCCCTCCTGCGTATCAAAAATAAGGTGCCCGGGTGCGTGGCCGGGCGTCAATTTGACCTTCACCGTCAGCCTGCCGCTGGTAAGTGTTTGTTCATCTTCGATCCACCGGGGCTCAATAGGTAACTGGAACTGCTGGAGCCAATCCAGTTGTTGCACCATTTTTTCTGAAAAGTGGGAGGGAATATGATGGCTGTCAAAGAAATCCTGGAACAACTGTTGATCAGCATTCCCGGCAAAGTTAGCTCGTTCTTTTGGATGTCCGTACACCACAGCTCCTGATTCACGAGCTATATGACCGGCCTGACCAAAGTGATCGGGATGCCCGTGCGTTAACCAAATTTCATCAATATCGTTGATCTGAAGTCCGTGATCTG
Organism: Fodinibius sp.; assembly: GCA_035300985.1. Taxonomy (GTDB): domain Bacteria; phylum Bacteroidota; class Rhodothermia; order Balneolales; family Balneolaceae; genus Fodinibius. The sequence continues at coordinate 442 of DATGUX010000394.1, read as the reverse complement.
CTAAGTTAGAACGCACCGTTTCGAAGGCACTGGGCGAGTGATGACCACAGTCAATCAGTACGATTTTATCGTCGGTTAAGAGATAACTAAACACATCTCCCACTGCAAAAGGGGTGGCAATACGAATGGGATGTACAAGGTTGGAAAATGCCGAAGGGTGTGTCACAAAGCTAATATCCAGAATTAAAATGCAATCAAAAGGTATTGAATTTTATAATAAATTGAAGCTTTCATAAAGCCTAATTTCGGTTAAAATAAGGACATAAAATATTTTTCTAATTTTCGGTTGAAATTAAATACATAAAACCTGTATATTTGGAATCTATTTTGAATTTGACGTGAGAGTCGGTAGCTCAGCTGGCAGAGCAACGCCCTTTTAAGGCGTGGGTCGTGGGTTCGATCCCCACCCGACTCACATTCATGAATCTCTCTCTTAGGCCTC
>DATGUX010000393.1:0-6046 GCA_035300985.1 Fodinibius sp. | reverse complement strand
ATCATTATCTGCCACGCCCACTCCGGTAAGCGTATCGGGCTGAACCTGTATGGTATGGTCAACCTTAGCATCGAAGACCGTATCGGCATGGGCCACAGCCAGGATAGATTCGCTATTGTCTTTTCCTTCAACCAGGCCAATGCCATTGCCGACTTCATCCACGGAGTTACTGGAAATTTCCGCTTCCTTAAAGCGATTGAGCAGAAATTCAACCCGCTTTTTCTCATCAAAAGTAGGAGCCGGAATTTCACCAATCATCACTAAGTTGGCAAGCAGTGTTTCCTTAAGTTCTTCTGCCGCTTTCCGGAAGCGTGGTAGGGAGGACAGGATGTCATCAAAAGAATAAGCCACAATGCCTCATCATTATTTACAGAGTTCCAATCTTAAATACTGAAAAAGAATGAACAGCCTCAAGTAAGACTAATGATTTTTTGAGGATATTGATTCCGTGAGTTTTTGAAGTTTAGCCCTAATTGGCCTGAAGTAACTGTGCAAAGCGTTGAAAAAGACAAAAGAATACTTTACTTACATACCGTTTTATTCTGGGCCTCGTCCGAAATGACAGTTGTGGGCTATTTTCTAAAGTCGCCCACAACTTCCGGCCATATATCCCGAAGGTTTGGATTCACCTTTTTGATAAGTTCCAGCTTCCAGTTTTTTAGTTGTTCTTCACGCTCAATAGCCGGCAATATACTGTTGTAGGTTTCATAGTACAGCAGATATTTTGTTTTATATTTACAACTAAAAGTACTTCCTTCTCCCATACGATGATTATATACCCGCCGAATCAGATCAGCAGTAACACCAATATACAAGACAGTTCGCACCTTATTGCTGAGGATATAGATATATCCGGATCTTTTAGTCATATCCACAGGTTCTATTTTTATTATAAGACCTTCGTATAGTAAGATCATCACGAAGGAAGATGCTTTCAAAACAGATTGCTTTTTGCAACGGCCCGGTCATCCTGCACGCCGATGCAGAATCTCGCAGGGATCGGTTAGTATACACTGCTTAGAAGAAAACTCAGCGTATCGGAAGAAAGCAGCGCGTGTTTTCTCGGTTTATATGGACCAGCCAGGCGACGTGCGTGATACCGGATCAAGTCCGGGATGACAATAGCCTTGTCTTGAGCACTTGATAGCTCGTAGTTGTTATAAAATAATACTTAAAGTCAGGCCGGTACTTTTTCTGTATCAAACTCTTCAATACTGCTTTTCTTTACAGGATCTCCCATCAGCGTAGCCGAGGTGCAGTCGGTAATCGTGACTTCCACATAATCGCCTTTTTGGTAATCGTTGCGATCGAAGACCACCATTTTGTTGGTATCGGTGCGACCGGAAAGCTGCTCATCGGAGCGCTTGCTGGGGCCTTCCGCCAGCACCAAGTGGCGCCGGCCAATCTCTTTTTTGTTGAGTCCTTCCTGAATGCTCATCTGTTGCTCGATGATCTCAGAGAGACGACGCTTCTTAACATCTTCGGGAACATCGTCTTCATATTTTCGTTGGGCAAGGGTGCGTCCACGTTCGGAATAAGCAAACATATAGGCCAGATCATATTTTACCTTGGCCATCAGCGACATTGTATCCTGATGTTCCTCCTCAGTTTCGCCGCAAAAGCCGGTAATAATATCAGTAGAAAGGGTAACACCCGGTATAATTTCACGCATCTTGTCCACCAGGTCCAGGTACTGCTCCCGGGTGTACGGACGGCGCATACGCTCTAATACATCACTGTTACCTGATTGTGCCGGCATGTGGATGTAATTGCACAGATTAGGCTGCTCGCTAATGGTCTGCAGCAGCTCTTCGGGGAAATCCTTTGGGTGGGGAGAAGAGAAACGAAGACGCATTTCAGGATCGACCTGACTGGCCTTATACATCAGCTCTGCAAAAGTGTTGTCGCCGTCATCGTAAGAGTTCACATTCTGACCCAACAGCGTTACTTCTTTGTAGCCCTGATCACTCAGGCGCTGCAGCTCATCCAGGATACTGCCGGCCGGCCGGCTCCGCTCGCGTCCCCGGGTGAAGGGCACCACGCAGAAAGCACACATATTATCGCACCCCCGCATAATGGTCACAAAAGCACTGACGCCGTTGTCGTTCGTTCGCACCGGCTTCAGATCGGCATAAGTTTCTTCCTGAGAGAGAATCACATTTATAGCTTTACGCCCGTCATCTACTTCAGTAAGCAGCTTGGGCAGGTCGCGGTAAGCATCGGGGCCGACAACCAGATCCACAAGTTCCTCCTTTTCCAGGATTTTGTCCCGGATACGCTCGGCCATACAACCCAGTACGCCAACGGTCAGTTTACCGTCTTTTTCTCTTTTAAGCGCTCGAAACTCTTTCAGTCGATTCCAGACCCGCTCTTCGGCATTATCCCGGATTGAGCAGGTGTTAACAAAAATCAATTTAGCCGCCTCAGGTTCCTGCACCGGTTGCATGCCTTCTTCCATCAGAATGGAGTTGACGATTTCGGTATCAGACACATTCATCTGGCAGCCGTAGGTTTCGATATAAAAGTTGCGTTTATCCAAGGAAATGATGCTTTATTTGCTGTTAATTTAAATCGAAATATAAGAAGAGATTAGCTTTTTATGAAGAGCATTACTTTACTTTATACTCAGTATAAATGGAATACATAGATTTGATAAAAAGTAAGAATGCTAAAAGCAGCTTAAAAAAAGGACCAAAATATTTCTGAACTTTGGCGCTTTCTTTTTTCCCTAAGCTGAATTAAAAGAACACCAAGCTGCAAGAACCGGCTCATTTATCGGGCGATCAAAAGCAGCTGCGTGATGAGAGTGGTATCAAAGTTATATCTTATATCAATCAGTTAGGCCATCGCTCAGGACGCTCTCTCCATTCGGCCAGAGCATCGCGGTCGCCGGCATCGACAAAGTTATGTTCGCTGGCCACGTCGATAAGCGTAGAATAATCGGTAAGGGTGAAGATGGGTACATCTGCTTCCTCAAATCTCCGGTTGGCCTTATCAAAGCCATAGGTAAAGATGCTAAGCACGGCCTGTACATCAGCGCCAATAAAATTTAGTGCTTCCACAACCGATATGGCCGATCCGCCCGTAGAGATCAAGTCCTCAATGACAACCGTAGTTTCGCCCTTCTGGATGCCGCCTTCTATCTGGTTACCCAATCCGTAAGCTTTGGCTTTAGCGCGCACATAGGACATGGGTTTGCTCATATTTTCGGCCACCCAGGCAGCATGCGGGATGCCGGCCGTAGCTGTTCCTGTAATCACGTCCACATCGCCATATTTATCGCGGACAAACTTCACAAACTTCTTGGCTATCTTTTTACGGATCTCCGGATATCGCATAGTCAGACGATTATCGCAATAGATAGGAGAGTTCCAGCCGGACGACCATGTAAAAGGATTATTTGGACGCAAAATAATAGCGTTGATGTTAAGGAGGTCCAGGGCAACAGATTTAGCAAAAGATGAATCTATGATCATAGAACAACAGGTTTACGGATAAAAAGGAAGATAATAATATATATACAGTGATTACATTAGAACTAATTTATTATTATCACACAAAATACAAAAGAATCTTCAGGCATAGAAAAGCATAAAACCCGGCAAGTAAATCATCAACCAGAATGCCCCATCCGCCGGGCAGCTGCTGTAGTTCATCAACGCCCAACGGTTTTTTAATATCGAAGAAACGGAAAAATACAAAGCCTAAAAACAGTAGCAGGAAAATATTGATCTCCGGATGCATCAGGTTTATACCGATAAAAGCCATGCCCTGGCCGGCAAATTCATCCATAACCAAAGGGGAGGGGTCGCCGCCCCAAACGCGCTCGCACTCTTCGGACACCCATACAGTTAAGAAGGAACAGAAAAGGGTAAAGAGCGCAATGCCATACCACGGGGTATAAAGCCCTATAAAATAGATGAAGAAAAGCGCAAAGAAACTGCCCCAGGTCCCCGGAGCATTCGGCAAAAAGCCGGCGTAGAAGAAGCTTCCTAAAATAGGTTTAAGTTTTTGCATCATGTTTAGTAATAAAAATATTTAAGTTCACGTAAATATATTCAATTCCTGAGTAAATTGTGAGCGCTACAATAGCCAGCATGCCCCATCCTAACAAGCCCGACTGCAGCAGCTCTTTGCTGTAGCTACTGAGCCAAACGTCCGTGCTTACAAACACACCGACCAGCAGTACCGTGTACAAAAAGAACATCTGAGTCATTGTTTTAATTTTGGCCGTCAGCCGTGTTTCCATGGGAATATTCCGCCGGTCAGCAATAATCCGCATAGCCGTAACAAGGATGTCGCGCAGCACAATAACTCCAATTGCCCACCAAGGGAACTGGCTGGCATCAATAAAGGGTAAACAAATAAAACCTGCAAAGGTTAAAAATTTATCGGCCAGTGGATCCAGAAATATCCCTGAAGGGGTCTCAGCATCATAGAGCCGGGCAATGTAGCCGTCAAAGAAGTCGGTAACCACGGCTACAGCAAAAATACCGACGCTTAAAGCGCGCCAAACTACTTCATCCTGTACGTACAGCAGAAGGAAAACAGGCGTTAAGATAATTCGAATGATACTTAATATATTGGGTAGCTTGCGCACGTTTGTGGAGTGGCTCCGTTAAGTTATAGCCGTAATGGCAATCCGGCTTTGAGATAAAATGTTCGAAAAGCTGCGAAAGATTGATATTTTGGAACTTGATTTCCTAAAATACGAATTTGAATGGATAGTATGCAGTGCAGAATTATTAGCATCGGCGATGAGCTACTCATCGGAGATACAACCAACACCAATGCCCGCTGGATGGGACAGGTTCTTACGGAGGCGGGAGTGGAAGTGAGGCATATTGCAACGGTAAAAGATGACCTGGATGTAATAAAACGGGAGATAACAGATTCTTTATCAACGGCAGACCTGGTTCTTACAACCGGCGGATTAGGACCAACCCATGACGATATTACCAAGCAAGCCGTTGCAGAGGTTTTCGATACCCGGCTGATAGTGCATGAGCCAACGCTGGATTTTGTTAAATCGACGCTTCAAAAGCGCAACATCCCATTTAGCGAATCGAACTACAAACAGGCAGAAGTACCGGCATGCAGTCAAGTCTTGTTCAATTCCCGGGGCACGGCACCGGGAATGTGGATCGAAAAGGATGGTACACGGCTGGTAGTACTGCCGGGGGTGCCGGCTGAAATGAAGCATCTGATGAGAGAGAAGGTACTCCCTAAAATTCGGAAGCAGATGGATCGGGGAGAAGTCCGGAAATCACGTTATTTATTGACATCAGGTATTGGCGAAAGTACGCTCAGTGATGAAGTGATCGGCGATGTTGGCCCACTGCTTGATGAGGACCTTACGTTAGCTTATCTGCCCAGTCCCTGGGGCACACGCTTGAGAGTTTCATCCTCAGCATCTTCTCAAGAACAATGGCTGAAGAAGACAACTCCTCTGATAGATCATATTTACAGCAGAGCAGATAAACTGATTGTAGGCGAGGGGAAAAATCTTAGCCTGGCGCAAGTAGTGGGAGACAAACTAAAAGAGCGCAAGCTTACTATCTCCGCAGCCGAAAGCTGTACCGGAGGAGCTATCACCAGCGCAATTACCGATATCCCGGGCAGCAGTGCCTATTTTACCGGTGGTGTTATTGCTTATGCCAACCGGATAAAACAACAACTTGGGGTACCACAGGCCAGCCTGGATACCCACGGAGCCGTAAGTAAAGCAGTAGCCCTGCAGATGGCCCGGGGCGTAGCCCAAAAGCTCAACACCGATATTGGTATTTCGACTACCGGAATAGCAGGCCCGGGAGGCGGCAGTCCCGATAAACCGGTAGGAACGGTCTGGATTGGATTTTGGAGCCCTGAGCAACATTTTGCACTAAAAGCCACATTGACTAAAGTACGCCTCAGAAATAAGAAACGCACGACGGCTATTGCCCTTGAGGTTGTGCGGCGGGTGCTAATCAACTTTCCTCGGATGCCCTACAACCTCAAAAAGCAACGGCCTTGAAATTATTCGCTGTCACAACTCTGCTTCTGTATT
>DATGUX010000392.1:0-9899 GCA_035300985.1 Fodinibius sp. | reverse complement strand
TTGATTACGTCGAATGCACCTACTACTCCGACCAGTTTGTATATAACTTCCGGGGATTAAAGACGCCCTGGATTCGTAAGGCTCTGATTAAATTGTTTTCGCTTATTCCGGGCAAGGGGGATTATCTGCAAACCACCCCCTATTGTCTGCATTTTGGATGGTATCATCAAAAACAGCCCTTCTTTGAGTTTTCTGAACGCACCTGGCATACCCTAAAGCAGGAGAAGTTCGGGCAGTTGTTGCAAGAAAAGAATCGATTAGCGGACAACGCTTAACCTCACTGAATATGCGCCGATGTCACAATCGTTTTGCAGGCTTTGTACTGTTGTTATTGCTGCTACCCCTCATTGCGCAGGCGCAGAAAATTGAATATGGAGCAGAAGCAACATTTTATGGCAGCATATCTGATCAGCTGCCCTTTTGGTTCTATACCAATAAGGATGGACGCGTAGACGGCGCCTCATCAAATCTCGTTAATCGATTCTACGGATATTATTCCCACAACGACAATAATGCCGTATGGCAGTGGAGTGGAGGCATCGACCTAAGTACCCGCCTGTCAGAAAATAACACGGTTTTTTTTAATCAGCTGTACGCCCGCCTGCGCTACCGAGGGGTTACGGCTACGGCGGGCCGCTTTTATGATCCCATGGGTTTAAACGACCGCGGGCTGTCGATGGGCTCAATGCTGGTGAGCCGGAATGCCACGCCCGTTCCCAAAGTGCGTATAGGCACCGAAAATTTTGTGAGTGTACCCGGTACAGGAGATCGTCTGCAGTTTAAAGCGATGCTATCCCACGGCTGGTTTGAGAAAGATCGTTATATTGAAAGCCCATATCTCCATCAGAAAGCACTGTACCTGAAGTATCAGGGGGAGCGCTTCTTTCTTACCGCAGGAGCTGCCCATAACGTTACTTGGGGAGGAACGCATCCGGCACAACCTGATATTGGAGATGAAAAACCCTATAAATTGCCATCCTCCTTTTCCGATTTTATAGATGTCCTCTTAGGACAGGCCTCTTCCAGCAATAATAAAAATGTTCCGAAAAATGAATTAACCAATGTAGTGGGCAGTTCGGTAGCGGCCTATGAAGTTAAAGCGGGTGTTAGCTTTGATCAGTTTAGTATAAAAGCTTATCGTCAGTTCTTTTTGGATGATAAAGTTTCGCTGGCTTTCCGAAGTCCCTGGGATGGCCTTTGGGGAGCAGGTATTGAATTGGATGATCCTGATGGATTCGTGACCAAGCTGCTTTGGGAGCATCTGAACACCAAGCGCCAAAACGCCTGGGAGGGAACTTCGCTGGGTCGTTCAGATTATTATAATAATGGCGTTTACAGATCGGGATGGACTTATGAAGGAAATGTGATCGGTACTCCATTAATTATCAACGGTCCGGTAGGGCCTTTCGACGGATGTCCTGATAAAGAGAATACAAGTTGTTATCCGATCTCCAATAACATTATTGTTGCCCAACATTTTGGTATTCAGGGACGTCCGTTAGAACAGCTTTCTTATAAAATTCTTTTCACTTATTCCCGTAATTATGGAAAAAATATTGATCAGAAATATGAGGATGGAAGAGTTGATCAGGAAGGCAATAGAAAGTTTAGACCCCTGAGTGAACTTCGTCGCGATCAATACTCTACCTTACTGCAGCTTAACTATTTGATAGCTCCCCGTTACGGGTTGAGTCTGCAAAGTGCCGTGGCTTTTGATATTGGTGAGCTTTACGAAGAAGAGCGATGGGGCTTGCAGATTGGACTGCAGTGGAAGGGCATGACGGATGTTTTTTGATCTTTTCAAATGATAGTATCAAACTCTATCTGGATTCCCTTCAAGATCTTGGAACAGGATTTATTCACTTTGTGATTAATTGTTATAGATCAAGATTCATCTCGGTGCTTCACGTACAGAAAATTTTGTTCAAGAAGAGTAGGCCGTCGTGGAGATGGCTACTTTACAGGCTCCGGGTTTTTAAAGAAGGCCAATAGCCCGGGAATCATTTATAAACTGTTGAAAGGCTTGCTGTGTTTGAGCTGAAAGCTGAAATTTCGGATGGCTGAATAAGTCATCTTTCACTATTTTATGCCAGACGTACAAAAGCGCATCTTTTGGATTATTTCGAATGCGCCGCAAAAAATGTTCCTTTCCCCAGGTATTAGAGCCGTGATAGCAGCGAATACATAAGTAGGAGAGGTGTTCGGGAAGCTGGCAATAACGCTCTTTCATCCATTTTTTAAGATAGGCTGTATCTTCTGCCCGGCGGGTATGGGGATATCGAATATCCTTATTTTGGCGGTGCATGATACTGCCCGGGATTCCGGCAGGTAAATAGCCTATATAGGGATGGAGTTTATAGGGAGTTTCATTTAAGTGCATCAATGAGCCTGAGAGACAGCAGGCATCATAGCCCTTGAGCAGGGTGTTCGCCTGGATGCTGAGTCGTTCCGGATGATACCAGTCGTCATCATCCCATTGCGCTAAAAAAGTGCCTGTGGCTTCTTCAAGCGACCGGTTGCGAAGCTTGCCGAGCGTATTTTCCGGTTGGCTTTTCAGTTTAATATATTTGAGATCATCAGATGGTAAAACTTGCAATACTTCTTCCAGGTCCTGTTCTCCATCATCGATAACTACCAGCTCTTTATTGGAATAGCTCTGATTCTGGAAACATTGAACAGCGCGGCGGATCAAATGTTGCCGATTAGCCGTTACGGTTAAACAGCTCACCTTGGGGAGGTTCTTTTCTAAATGATTGGGTTTGCCCATAGATGCTCAGAATCTAACGGTAGCGGTAGTTTTCTTTATAAAAGTGGCTGATAATAGCATTCGTATTGTATACAAATACGCCTCTAAGGCAGTGTGGCAATATAATAAAAAAACAAACATTTATAATGTTATTAAAGACGGGCTTTTCGGTTTCGCTTATTATACCAGCCTGTTATCATCAGTGGTGTTGTGCAACCCGCTTTTTCTATGTCCTGAGTAATGGAAACTTTACGCAGCCACAGGATTTAGCTGCAACCGAAAATATTATTTTGCTCGAAAGACTGATGGCTATTTCTTAAATTCAGGTGACTTTTTGGATATTAAAAAATAACCGAATCGATAGTTAAAAGGGGCATTATTCTCTCGCTAACCTCCTTATATCGTTTATTTCTCAGGTAAAGAATTATCTATGAAACGCATCCATATTATAGGCCTTAGCCCGCGTACAGGTACAACATTGATCACAGAAGTTATGAAAACCTGTTATAGTATTGATTGTTGGGCAGAGCACGAAAAGTCATTATTCAGTCGTCCGAAAAAAAGTTGTAATATATTTCTCACTAAAGAGCCACATGATATTATGATGGTGGGGCCCAGCTTACGTGTTGATCCAGACTTGTATGTAATATGTATGATTCGTGATCCCCGTGATGTAATTTGTAGCGTTCATAAAAAAGATCCCGGACATTATTGGACCAATCTTAGACGCTGGCAACGGTATGCAAAAATTTATGACAAGATCTCGTCGTATTCACGGTTTATTCCAGTACGATATGAATCTTTTGTTTCCAACCCTGATAAGGTTCAAAAATACATTAGCAGGAATATTCCTTTTTTAGATCAAAAGATACCGTTTAGCCAGTACCACAAGGCGGTAAATGTTTCGGATGCCTCAAAAGAAGCTCTGGGCAGTGTGCGTCCGATTAAACCCACGAGCGTAGGAAAGTGGCGCAAGCATAAAAATCGTGTAGTGGGACAGTTAAAGTTATATGGCCCAATCAGTGATAAGTTGATTAAATTTGATTATGAAGAGAGTGAACAATGGCTTGATGAGCTTAAAGGTATAGAACCTGATTGGGGTCCAAGCCATTTTGCGGGCTTAAGAATACCCATGCAAAAATTGGTTGCCTTGATTGGAAAATATCCCGAAGCTGCCCGACGAATTGTGGAACAAAAAATGGGTTACCGGTTTGGCTTAAAGATTGCCAAAATTAAGAAAAAGCTTCTGCCGTTTAAAAAAAAGTTCTAAAATGCCGGTCCCCCATCAATTCAGGGGAATTAAATTTGTTTCTTATGACCGTACTCAACCGGAGACCCCTTTATTTAATATTCATTCGGATAAAGCTTACACAAGCCTTAACCCCCGTTATTTCACTTAGAAATTAAACGATCAGTTTATTGGTTACCTTACGGATCGATCAATATTTTATGACAGCAATTTCAAAAACTGATTTAATCAAAGAATTCCCCGAGGATTGTTTGTTACTTGTTCTGCGTGATTAGAAGAGAGGAAAGATAGTTTCCGTAATTCGATAGGAAGCTCCAAGAGATCATCAAAGTTATTCATTTACTGCTTGTTCTCTTTTGCTATCTGCTGAGGCGTAGAATCGGGAGGCCCCGATTCCTGCTTAGGATCGGGTACGACACCGCTTTGTTTAAAGAGGTTGGCAAGTCCAAATGAAGCCGCACTGCCCACTTTATTCAACACACTTTTAGCCAGGGTAATACCTGCAATTGCTTCTTTTCCTACCGGCAGTCCTCCGGCAATACTGATGCTCATGCCGGCAAAAATGAGGTCGCGATTGGGTAAAAAGGGAATGCGGGAAAGTATAATTTCAATAGCGATAAAAGTAAACCAGATATACAAAGGAACATCAGGTAAAACTACATAATACATCATCAGTTTAACCAGCTGTCCCAACAAAAGCCTGAAGGTTTGAATGCCAAATATTTTATAAGCGGTCCGCAAGGGCATGGATATTACGTAGTGCCGGAATTTAACAAACAGAAAAACCAGGATGACTACTAATAGCAAACCGCCCAAAAAATAAGATCTGTTCTGGTTAGCAAGCCATTCAATAATTTTGATTTGGTCAGTGAATATAAAAGCTGCCAGCAATCCCAGTGAAATAAGGGTTGAGGCAATAGATGAAATGATATTATTGTCCTTGATAATTTTAAAGATATCCGTTCCACCCAGATTGAGCGTTTTTTTAGCCCACGCAAAAAAGTAGACCTCTCCGGAATATCCCAGCACATCTTTATTATAGACCCGCTTTACCAGAAAAATGGGGATGGACTTTAAAGCATCAAACTGCCAGGTTATCCGGTAAATTAATATTTCAAAAAAAGGAAGCTGAATAAAAAGATAGAGAGAAAAAAGGTAGAAAAGAGCTTCTTCCGGAAATGCCTGCCAAACATTAAGCCATCCGATCTCGCTCAGCTGAAAGATAAGCCATACAAACACGCCGATATTGATGAGTCGCTGCGACCATTTTAAAACCTTTTTACCACCTTCGGTTTTAAAAAAGCCCGATATACGGCCGGCCAGATTGCTTAATTTCATCTTTTAATACCATTCTATAATTCATTAATTTAGCGAATTAATATATCGTTTTATTAGCTAAGAACTTAATCACCTTTCAGTTTCCTCTTATATGGATCTGGCAATGATTACACAGGATTCCCCGCTGGAAATCGGGGAAATAAAAACATATGCGGTTGGGTTGGCTAATTCTTCCGGCAAGTATTGCAACATTTTTAGCGTTAGCACCGGACGGGAAGAGTTTCCCAAAAATTGATCGGCCGTTGAATTATCCGGTGCATTACCTTGCCCTTTCTAAGCCTTTACGGTGCTGAAGCGCGCAGCAGAGTAACAAAAAAGCTATTTGCTGATAAAAATGGGCCGGAAAGATAGAGAAAAGGCAGCAAGTGGGGATTAAATGAGGTCAACCGGGACATGGCAGCTCAAAAAATACTTCGAAGTTTGAAAGATAAGATTTAAGTAACTGATACGTTCGTAAATAAAGCAGTCATTTAACGATTATCTATGAGTATTAAACTACAAGCTATTATTGCGATATTTGGTCTGTCTTTGAGCGTTGTACATGCTGCTGAGGCACAGCATGCCGGTGAGAATGGTGGCATTATCCATAAGGAAAACGGTACGGTACTGCTCGAAGACTTCGAAAATGACAAGCTTAATGGCTATCCTCACAAATGGTACGATCGTGACGGCAATGCCAAACTGATTAATCACAGTAAAAAAGATCTTCGGGGTTATCACTACGAGATTCTGCAAGAGGACGGTGATAAATTTCTGCGTTACGAGGGCAAAGAGGCCAAACACATAAGTCTGCCGCTGGTAAATGAAAAGAAGGAGAATATATACAATATTAATATTTATGAGACTCCTGTTCTCTCCTGGAAAGTCCGGGCCTTTAAACTTCCCGAAAATGCTAACGAGAAGGATGATAAGGTCAACGATTCGGTCGCCAGCATTTATGTATTCTTTGATTTAGGCCGGGTAGCACTTTTTAAAAAAGTGCCCAAAACGATCCGCTACACCTGGAGTACCACGCTTCCGGAGGGTGCGGAAACATCCAAATTGTTTGGCAACCAGCAAATATACGTGGTCAAGTCGGGGCCCGAAGATACGGGCCAATGGGTTACCTTTGAGCGTAATCTTGTGGAGGACTACCGCCGAATGTTTGGAGATGATCCTCCCCAAACGCCCATTGCTATTATTCTTCTGAGCGATGGAGACAGCACCGGATCCTGGGTGAAAGCGGACTATGATGATATTAAGCTGATGCCTGAAAAATGACCGGCGGCTACTTCAAAAGTAACGGTAGAAGTGTTGGATGGAAAAAACGCCATATTTTTGGGTAGAAGTTGCTGCAAGATTAGTTATACTACTTATTGCAAGAAAGAAAAAGTTTTAAGTTCTTTATACCACCTTTTTCTCTTAGATTTAATCCGCCAGTTTTTGAAAAAACTATTGTTGATCGCACCATATTTTTTGCCTCGGCGAAGGGTTGGTTCATTACGTCCGTTTAAATTTGCCATCCATTTACAGAACTTTGGCTGGGAGCCGCACATCATTACCATCGCTTCAGATGGACAATTAACTCGGAAAGAACAAAAACTGCTTAAAGATATATCCGTTTATCAGCTGGATCCGCCTTTTGATTATACCAGTGGGTCGGGCAGTCAGCTTCAGAAAAAAGATGAGCGCTCCCAAAACAACAATTTTGGCCTCAACGACTGGATTGACAAGCAATTTCCCGTGGATACCTGGCTGCCGTTTTTTATGCTTAAATATCAGCGGATTAGAAAGATCGTTCGTACCGTCAACCCTGATGCCATTTGGAGCACGGGCGATCCCTGGTCGGCCCACTGGGTGGGGAGGGCCATGGCCTGCCTGGATCCGGGACGCTTCTGGATAGCTGACTTTAGAGACCCGTGGACACTTTCCCAGACCGACTTGAAGAAACGATCGTCGTTTTCCGCTGGCATTGACCGCAAGATGGAACGCCGCCTCATTAACAGTGCTTCTATGGTATCATTTACCACTGACAGTACCCGGCGTCTTTACGAAAATCATTATAAAGATCTGGATCTCAATACCACAACCATCTATAATGCCTTTGACCGGTTACTTTTCGATGGAAGCGGGCCGGAATCGATTGACTTGGCTATGGATGTAAATCACTTGAATGTAGTCTTTTTCGGAAAATTCAGGCGTCTTTCTCCGGCAAAGCCTTTGATTGATATATTAAGCCAACTGAAAATAACGGAACCCTCTGCTGCTGAGCGCATTAGAGTGCACAGCTTCGGCAATCTTTCGAAAGAGGATGCTCGCTATGCCGCCGAAAAGCAAGTTAAAGAATGTTTTAAGGTGCATGATCCTGTTCCCGTGGAGCAGGGACTACAGGTACTGCAGCAAGCAGACCTGCAGCTGCTTAGCACCAATCCGGAGCGAACGGATATTATTCCCGCGAAATTCTGGGATTATCTGGCAGCCAGGAAACCGATTTTATCGATCGCTCCGAATCCGGAGATCAAAGAAATACTGCAACAAACCGGCACCGGTGAACAGTATCATCATTCGGATTTGAAGCAGCTGGCTATTTTGCTAAAGAGCTGCGTTGAAGCCAAAAAAGCAGACCGGCCTTTGCCCATTTCCTTTTCTTACAGGCAGGATGAAGTGGAGCAGTACAGCGCAAAGTCAGCGACCCGTAAACTTGCAACTGTTTTAGATGAGCATATTCAATAATGGCCAAAGATGATTCGCTGACCCAAAAAACTGGTGTTGTTGTCTTTGCCCGAATTCTGACCACGGTGCTGGATTTGGCGATAGTAGTGGCAACAATACAGCTGCTGTCCAAAACCGATTTTGCCGTTATTGGCTACCTGCTGATGATTCATGAAGTGGCTCGTAATCTGGCTACTCTTGGCTTTCCGGAAAGCGTTTTTTACTATTTCGAGCGGGTGTCCGAGAATGCGCGCAAGGCTTTTGTGATGCAAACCAGCGGTATCTTGGCTCTGATGGGGCTGATAGCGGGAGCGGTCATTTTAATAATCACCTATTTTGCTCCCGAATTGCTGAGTAACTGGGATCCTACAGATGTACAAAAAGTTCAGGATCTGTTGCCGCTGATGGCCCTCGTTACGGTCTTAGAAGTGCCCACCTGGCCGGTGACGAACGTATTGCTGGCTGCTGACCGTCAGAAAGATTCGGCCTGGTACGAAATGCTGACCAGTCTGCTCACCTTCGGTTGTTTAATCCTGCCTCTGGCCCTTGGTTATCCGTTGGAAGTTGCCGTTTGGGGATTGGTTGTGTACGCCGTTATCCGGTTTATTGGCTCTGTGATATGGACCTACCTGGTACTGCCCGGAAGCAGGAAGGTGTCGTCGGGCATCCCGCTCAGGGCGCAGGTTAATTTTTCGGTTCCGCTGGGGATGTCCTCGCTGGTAAACAAAATGAACCGATATGTCGATAAGTTTGTGGTTTCCATTCTGCTGCCGGCCGCCGTATATGCCGAATACACAATTGGTGCACAGGAGGTGCCCATTATCCGGGTTATTCCTTTTGCGGTGGGTTCGGTGCTAATCAGCCGGTATGTAAGCCTGGAAATGGACTCCAAAAAGGACGAGCTGCTTCAGTTATGGTATCGGGGCATTGAAAAGGTGAGCCTGATGGTGTTGCCGCTAACCATTTTATCCATTGTTATTGCGCCTGATCTGATTTCGCTCATTGCAGAGTCGGACGGAAACTCATATGCCGGTGCGGTATTGCCATTTCAGATCTATAACCTGATTGTGCTGCTTCGCGTAACGCACTACGGAAGCATTTTGCAGGCTTTCGGCGATACCAAAGGAGTAATGTACCTGAGCATTAATCTTGTGGTGGCGAATATTATTTTAAGCATACCGCTTACGATGCTCTGGGGTATTAACGGGACGGCGCTTTCGACACTGCTGGCTAATGTGTATAACTGGTATGTGATGCTGCGCCGGATAGGAGGGCATATGGAGCTGCCTCCCCGTAAAGTGCTTCCCTTCCCGTTTTATCTGAGAGTATTGGGCCTCTCCGCAGCTATCGGCCTCCCGGTCTGGCTCAGCCGGCACTATTGGATTGGTGAAGAAAGTACGCTGCTGGGGCTGGGATGGAGTATTCCGCTGTATTTGCTGCTGTTTGCCCTGCTGGGTACGTTAACCAATACTATTACCGCGGATGACTGGAAAAAATTCCGGGAGTGGGCCAGCCTTAAGTTCTTGTGGTCGTAGGCCCACATCAAAAGCCCGCAGCTGCCCTTTCTTAACCCCTAAATCCCCTAAAAGTGACTTCCTCCTTGTGAGTACGTTATTTTTTGTTTTATGACGCGCTACCGGATTGATAATGGGTACATTTTGCGTCTCTTGTCTGTCAATTCCGATGCCGAACGAAGTGAGGGTTCCGACAGTTTTCGGGACAAATTATCAGTATGGTTATTAACTTGATGAGGGAACTGAGCAGGATGATATTTGCGATTCTTTTTTGGTCTTACAGGAATAACCATATTCTACCCAGAATACCGCAAGTTTGTAACTTGTGGTATCTTGCGAAATACTTCCGGTAAACGCGTAT
>DATGUX010000391.1:0-3480 GCA_035300985.1 Fodinibius sp. | reverse complement strand
TTATTTGCTTAGATTGGAGCGCGAAGCTTTCTTAGCGTTGCTGGAGGATGAGCGAACCCAGGCCCGGATCGAACATATGCTCAAGAAAGGAAAACCGCTGCGGAATTAGTTTTTAGTTACTTAGTTATTTGTTAATAGTTATTAGTATTGAGTCGTGAGTAGAAAGTATTGAGTAACAAGAAAAAGTCGAATTTTACTGTAAGGACTTGATTCAAATAGTCTCTTAAAAGTAAGTGTAAATTTTAATTAGAGTCACTTACTATGAATGATTTTAAAGAGCTAAACGTATGGAATAAAGCAGTTAATTTAGCTACAAGCATCTACAAGTTAACTGATGACTATCCAAAAATATGAATTATATGGATTGGTCTCTCAGATGCGAAGATGTTCTGTTTCAATTAGCTCTAATATTGCCGAAGGAGCTGGACGCGGATCAAAGAAAGAGTTTCGACATTTTTTAGATATAGCAACTGGCTCTTGTTATGAACTTGAAACGCAATTAATTATCTCGCATAACTTAAATTATCTGGATAATAAGAATAAAGAAACGGTTTCGGAGGCACTTACTGAAATTCAGAAAATGTTATACGCTTTGACTAAGTCATTGGACTAAAACTTTCTACTAACTACTAAGTACCCACTACTATCATGAAAGATGCCGTAATTGTAGCTGCTGCGCGAACACCCACTGGAAAAGCTAATAAAGGATCACTTCGGTTTACGCCGCCTGATAGGCTCGGCGGAGAGGTTATCAGGGCGCTTTTAGAACGCGCCCCGAATGTGCAGCCCGAGCAGGTCGATGACGTTATTCTGGGCTGTGCCTTTCCTGAGGCTGCCCAGGGACTGAATATGGCCCGCCAATGTGCTGCGCTGGGTGGACTGCCGCCTTCCGTGCCGGCCGCAACGATGAACCGCTTTTGCTCATCCGGCCTGCAGACCATTGCCCAGGCTGCTGAACGCATCATGGTCGGCGGTGCCGACGTGATGATTGCCGGCGGCGTTGAGTCGATGTCCCTCGTGCCGATGGGCGGCTATGTTACGCGGCTGAACCCGGAGCTGGTAGAGAATTATCCGGAGATCTACATCAATATGGGACTGACGGCTGAGAATGTGGCAGATAAATACGATATAAGTCGGAAGGCTCAGGATGCTTTTGCTTACCGCAGTCATCAGCGGGCAATTAATGCCTGGGATGAGGGCTATTTTGATGATCAGATCGTCCCCATAGAAGTGCATGAAAAGAAAGTAACCGCCGGCGGAGAAGTAGAAGAGACCGAATTTATATTTGATACCGATGAAGGGCCCCGGCGCAATACCTCGGAAGAAATATTGGCCAAACTAAGTCCCGTTTTCAAGCAGGGAGGAAGCGTCACGGCGGGAAACTCCTCGCAGATGAATGATGCTGCGGCGGCCGTCATGATCATGAGCCGTGAAAAAGCGGAGGAGCTGGAACTTGATCCGATCGCCCGCTACATAGGGTTCTCTGTAGCCGGAGTACCACCCGAAATTATGGGCATCGGTCCTATTGAGGCCGTTCCGAAAGTACTCGATAAAACGGGAATAGGCCTGGATGAAATTGATCTGATTGAGCTTAATGAAGCCTTTGCAGCCCAGTCGGTGGCTGTCATCAGGGAACTTGGTTTGGATGAGGATATCGTCAATATTAACGGTGGCGCTGTTGCGATGGGGCACCCATTGGGATGCACCGGGGCCAAGCTAACCGCACAGATCCTCTATGACCTGCTGCGCCTGGATAAGAAGTATGGCTTGGTCACCATGTGCGTAGGCGGAGGCATGGGCGCGGCCGGCATTTTTGAAAATTTGAGATAATTTTATTTTCAACAATTAAATTATTTTTAAAAATGATTAAAAATGCTGAATTGCTAATAGAGCTTGATAGAAAATCGGTCAGTGAAAAAAGTTCTGAGGACTGGTATGAAAAAGCGGATGCTTTGTATGAAACAGCTATGAGCTTAAACCCGGATGCCGTAAAAAAAGGAGGGAGAGAACATATAAAATCATTAATCAACGTCAGGGAAAAATTGATAACTGCAAAAAAACAAATGCCAATTGCTCAATAAAACGCTACTTTCCATTGTAAAAATCCTTGATAAGCATTCTATTCCGTATATGATAATCGGGGGTTATGCGGTTTTATACCATGGCCATGCACGATTTACTGAGGATATTGATATTGTAGTAGGAGTTGATGCCAGTTACCTTGAAAATATACTTGAAGCTGTATCAGGCAAGTTTTTATCCCGTACAGAAAATACTAAAGCCTTTGTAAGACAAACAAATGTCCTGCCTCTTTTAGAAGCTGAAGATGAAGTAAGGGTTGACCTGATTTTTTCATTCCTTGAATTTGAACGGAATGCAATTATTAGATCCGATAAAACCTCAATAGAACAACAAACTATTAACATCGTAAAGGCAGAGGATTTGATTGTTTACAAGATCCTGGCGGGGAGAGCAAGAGATATTGATGACATTGAAAGTATTTTGGACCATAAAAAAGGGAAAATAAATATTGAACAGGTTACTGCGAACATTATGGATCTTTCAACTGCTTTAGCTGATGATTCATTGATCGCAAAGTGGGAAGAGATTTATTCAAGTTTTAGCAACTAAACAAACTACTGATTTTATGTTTACAGACGATACCTTAGAAGGACAAACGATTTTAATTACCGGCGGTGGCAGCGGCCTGGGGCTGGCTATGGCCCAAACATTTGCCTCACTGGGGAGTAATATTGCGATTTGCGGCCGTACCGAGGAAAAACTCCGGCAAGCAACTGACAAGATAACGGAAGAGGCGGAAGACGCCTCCGTTAAATATTATGTGGCTGATGTTCGCGATTATGACCGCATACAGGATGTGGTCAGCGAGATTGTATCCGACTTTAACGGCATGACCGGGCTGGTAAATAATGCGGCGGGAAATTTTTTATCTGCCTCTGAAGACTTATCTCCGGGTGGATTTAAGACCGTGGTGGATATTGTCCTGCACGGATCTTTTAACTGCACCCATGCCTTTGGCAACTACCTCATTGATGAAGGAAAGGAAGGTAATATTCTCAATATTGTTACAACCTATTCGGAATCCACCGGCTCGGCTTTTGTGCTTCCCTCAGCCTGTGGTAAGGCAGGCGTGCTGGCAATGACGCGCTCGCTGGCCTATGAATGGGCAACTTATGGTATTCGCCTCAATGCAATAGCACCGGGACCTTTTCCGACCAAAGGCGCCTGGACGCGCTTAGTGCCCGATGATAACTTTGAGGAGAAATTCCTTTCAAAAATCCCCGCAAAACGATACGGGGAAAAGGAGGAGCTGGCCAATCTGGCTACCTTCCTGATGTCTGATCTGGCTCCCTATATCACCGGCGAATGCGTGGTCATAGACGGCGGAGAGCGCCTGGCAGCGGGACAGTTTAACTTCCTGGACAAAATGGCCCCGCGCGAAGAACTTAAAAGCTTTTT
>DATGUX010000390.1:0-2738 GCA_035300985.1 Fodinibius sp. | reverse complement strand
TCTGTCGTTTCATCTTCGAGGATATCCATAATATCATCAACCGTAACAATGCCCAGCAGATGGTCTTCCGTTGAAACGACCGGCACAGCAAGTAAATCATATTTTTTGATCAGCTTACCCACCTCTTCCTGATCAATATTATCACGCACTGAAATAACCCGTCGGCTCATAATATTGGCAATCCTTTCGGAGGGCTCAGCAATAATTAAATCTCTGAGGGAGACCACACCTGTAAGCTTGCCTTCATCGTCAATAACAAACAGATAATAGACCATCTCCGCACCCGGTGCAATCTTCCGCAATATCCGGAGCACTTCCCCTACGGTATATGATGGGTTAATGCTGACAAGCTCTTTGGTCATTACCGCGCCGGCCGTTTCCTTTTCATAAGCCAACATGGCTTCAATTTCTTTTGCTTTGCCGAGCTCCATATTGTCCAGGATAAAATCGACATCACCGTCGCTTTCATTGAGTTTCGTCAAAAAACTCACGACATCATCAATAAACATATTGTGGAACATCTCAGAGGTATAGGTCTCATCCAATTCCCACAGAAATTCCTTTTGTTTCTGAAAGCTGAGACCCTCAAAGATATTGGCCATTTCCTCCGCTGAAATATATCTGTTAACCCGCTGACGCTCCTCTTTGTTCAGGGTGATGAAAACATCCAGCTGATCGGCCGGATGCAGCTCCAGAAACATCTCGCGGAAATGGAGGCGATCCCTCGCTGCAAGAGCACCCATAATAGCATTTCGATGTTGTACACGCGCTGATTTATCCAGTTTTTGCATCATCTTCTCTTTAATAACCAATCCTCGGGGCAGAGCCCTGAGGTATTCAACAGGAATAAGTTCTTTTTTTATCTTAATGAAAACCTCAGGTTTTCAAACTTTCCTTGTTTTAACCCGAGGCAAGCCTCGGAGAATTCTTCATTAAATACTTGTATAAAGGAGCATAAGATACGGCGCAATTCATAGACTCTATATAATAACAGTGCCTTCGCCGGTGTGGATCAAATATAGTCCACACTAATATATTCACTTACTAACCATCGGTGATAGGATTTTAGCACTCGAGGTCGCAAAAAAATGCTGCTGCACATTCCAATCACTACAATTACAGACTTATTTGTTAAGAAGATAACAAACCGAATACAAGATACTGTTAAAGCTTGTTTCAATTCCTGCTCTGATGATAGGTTTCCTCTTGAAATGGGCCACCTATAAACCGGGATACCAACGAGAAGGGAATATATATAAAGATATAGTCTTACCATTATACTGATTCTGTTTTTTAACAGTGAGTCCTTATAAAGAAACCAACTCTTTGCGACCTTCATTTTGATAGAACATTTCTCTCTTTGTTATGGTAAAATGCCAAATTATGCCCGCCACAGAAAGCATAGCCGCAAAGATCATAATAGTTTGCTGAATTGACAGGATCTCGTTTTCCAGTATCCACGAGGCTGTCAGTACAGATACCGACTGCGCCAGCGTATAAAGCAGCCATTCCGTACTAAAAATACGTCCTCTAAAGGTATCGGGCGTGCGCCGCTGGAGCAGCACGGTACTCATCACCCAGCTGGCCCCGGATGCCATATGAGCAATAAACACAAACAACAGCATAATCAGTAAACTGCCGGTGGCTCCTACCATAACGTACATCGCGCCTCCAAAGACCATACAAAGACCGATGGCACGCACCCAGCCGTGTTCAGCCGGAAATATTCGTCGGCCAATGACCGGACCAATACCTGTACCAATTCCGCGTGCAGAATATAACAGTCCCACACCAACACTACCCATCAGCAGTACCTGCTCGGAAACCAGTACCAGCATATAGGTCAGAGCTCCCAGAAACATAGTATAGCATGCTTTAGCCAGCGTAGGGCGCAGTATCTGCCGGTGCTCTCTCAAATATTGGAACCCTTCCCGGATACCCACCAAAGGATTCCGCGTGCGTTTGAGCTCCTTGGCATCCATCTTTTTCTGAGGAATAATGGTATCAAAAATAAACCAGCCGGAAAGCAGGTAAGAGACCGCATTCACAACAAAAACGAGGTCGGTGCCCACCCATGCCGTAGCCAGTCCGCCGATACCCATTCCAATAGTAAAAATGATGCTCCAACTGGCCGAAGAGAGCACATTCGCATCCACAAGCTCTTGTGGAGTGGTTACATTGGGAATGGAAGAAGTCTTAGCAGGCTCAAAAATGGCCGAAAACATCATCTGGAAAGCCGTTAGCACATAAGCCAACCACAACATGCTGTAAGAGTTGACCAGGAGCAGCCCCAAAACAATGAGCGCACGCATCACATCACAGGCAATCATCAGCCTGCGACGGTCAAAACGGTCGGTGATGTAGCCCGCTAAGGGTGAAAAACCGGCCAGGCTCAACATCTTCACCACAATAATAAGGCCCAGCAAAAACTCAGAATCGGAGTAGCGAGTGATGAGCGCATAGACGGCCAGCACGCCGAACCAATCGCCAAAATTCGAGACAATCTGGCTGAGCCATAAATGACGGTAGCGCGTGTTTTGCGAGATAAGATTGATATATGGGCGTATCTTGGCGAACAAAAAAATGTGGGTTTGCGATTAAAAAGGGTAATGAGAAGTGTAAAAGGAACGGTTGCCCGGAAGTCTGGCTAAACTAACGATAAGGCCTATAATATCGTTGCATACAAACTGTTCTAATAACAGTCATTAACTGTTATAACGGCGGATGTACCAGCGTAC
>DATGUX010000389.1:0-2132 GCA_035300985.1 Fodinibius sp. | reverse complement strand
GTATTTGGATTATCAGGATGCGGATCTTTAATATTATCGGAGAAAAAAAGACGGCCAGGCTTCGTTTTGGCATCGGGATAATGCTCTCGCTCCTCAAATCCAAAGTCGTTGGCCGAACGATTGGGGCCGGCGGCATAGTGCCACAGCTGCGATTCAATATAGGCACGGCTAAAGGCTTCAGCTCCGCCCAGCTCTTTGCTTAGCGCCTCTATCAGGGTAATATTGGGGTCAGCTTCAATTTGGGTCCAAACGGATGGCCAGAATTCAGGACCATATCTTTCCTCGAAAAAAAGGGCCCAGCTGACATGGTAATAGGACCCGGGATAGAACGATTTCTGCGGATTACTGAAGATTGATTCCGAATCATCCAGATAGTGGTAATAATCATTGACCGGATCGTAAACCACCTCCTCCATCAGCGTGGCATCCATCTCGGCCCAGAGGTCCGTTTCGCCTTTCCATTGGGTAGCAGCATACTGGATGGCGTGTTTCAGTTCGTGGGCTACGGTTACCTTAATAGCACCTGCCTGACTGCCATCGGGATCTTCATTGGGCGGAAAATCCTCCGCAAAATCGTTTTCAATCTGAATGACCGTGCTCCGGTTTTGGGTATAGGTTTGACCGTAAATATACTGCAGATTTAACAGCTCAATATCGTAAGGACGCCGGGAGGATATCGGATCGGTGTATCCCAGCCTTTGCACCTCATGACGGTATGATGAGTCGGCTGCTTCTGCAACGGTCTCCACATAATCCGGAATTCCGTTGTTGTTACTATCGGCAGCAGGGACGGCATGTTCTCCGGCTGTCTGGTAGTGAATTATAAACTTGCCCGAGGCCGACGACTGCGTTTGGAATGATGATAGGCCCCCTGCCTTTAGCATAGATTTGGCCTGGCGAAGGGTTGCGGGCGAGAGCTGGTCTTCATTACGGTGAAGCTCCATAATAGCCGGAGTGCCGCATTTAATCGGTGTGGATTCGGGACCTGCATAAACAGCGGGCAGTTGTCGGGGGCTTTGCTGTGCATAAAATTGGTACAACACTTTCTGATCAAGCGACAGCCTTCCCGCTTCATAATCCTTTTCTATCTGTGTGTGTTGAGCGAGCAGAGACAGCGGCGTCCACAGCAGAAGCGGAAGTATGATGAATAGCCGATACATTCTGAAACGCATTAAAAATCCGATTTAGGTTCATTTCTTCCCAAATTACCCTTAATTTTGGGATCTGCAAACCATTGGTTCTAAGTAGCAAACGAAATGAATATGTACGAAGTTATACTCTATTACAAATTTACCACCGTTGAAGACCCCGAAAGCTTTTGTAAGGATCATAAGGCCTTTTGCAAGGATTTAGGCGTCAAGGGACGCATATATATCGGGGCGGAAGGCATCAACGGCACGCTGGGCGGCACGCCTGAGCAGGTGGCGGCCTATAAAAAGCACCTGTCGTCGCAGGAGGGTTTCGATGACATCGATTTTAAAACCAGTGCGTCCGATTATATTCCCTTTGCAAAGCTGAAGTGTAAGTTCCGCGAGGAGTTGGTGGCGCTGCACAAAGAGGATGTTGACCCTCAGGATGGAGGAAACTATCTGGAGCCGCATCAGTGGCGGGAGGTTATGGAGTCGGATGAGGATTATGTGCTTATCGACGTGCGCAACGATTACGAATCAAAAATTGGTCACTTTGAGGGCGCAATAACTCCGGATGTGGAGAATTTTTACGACTTTCCGCAGTGGCTCGATAATTTTGAAGCCGGAAGGGATAAAAAAGTGCTGATGTACTGTACGGGCGGCATCCGTTGCGAGAAGTTTTCAGTGATGATGAAAGAAAAGGGGTGGGATGATGTCAATCAGCTGCATGGCGGCATCCAGCGCTATGCTGAAGAAGAGGGCGGAGCACACTATAAAGGAAAGTGCTTTGTATTTGACGACCGCCTGGTAGTACCCGTCAATGAAGATGATATGGAACCTATTGCCGAATGCGAAATCACCGGCAAACCGGCTGATACCTATATTAATTGCGCAAATATGGAGTGCAATAAATTGTTTGTGTGCTCAGAGGAAGGAGCCATTCAGATGGAAGGATGCTGCAGTGAAGAGTGCAGGCAAAGCGATTACAAACGACCCTTCGAT
>DATGUX010000388.1:0-2070 GCA_035300985.1 Fodinibius sp. | reverse complement strand
CCGTAATGGGTCATGAATTCTTGGCCAATATCTTCCAGGCGCTCAACACCCTGCGCCTACCCGTAGATGTTGTCGTTACTACGGAAGCTTCCGTTGCCATTGCCGTAGAACAGCATCAGGCTATAGCGGGGCTCATTGATCGGCTGCAACCACTCGGTCAGGTAGAAGTTACCCGGCGGCAGGGGATCATCAGCCTGATTGGCTGCAATGCCGAACGCACGCAAGACCTGGTTAACGATGTATTGGAGTGCCTTGAATCGGAGACGATAAACCTAATATCGTTCAGCCAGTCAAAACGAAATCTGAATGTAGTGTTGAATCAACAATTGATTACAGAGGCCGTTCGGAAGATACACCGCAGTATATTTGGCTAATCTATGGTTTGGATCCTTTTAAAGCCGGATCCAGGCTAACCCTCCTTAGCTTCAGTCGGTGCTTCTTTGGGCGCCTCCACGATGCCCAGCCGCTTGGCCCGCTCTACCCATCGTTTTCGGGCCATTTTCTGCATATCCTCGATGGTATCCACCTCATCAATAATTTCCATCCCCAGCAGCGTTTCCATCAGGTCTTCCATGGTAACGACCCCCGCAAAACCGCCATATTCATCTACCACCATGGCAATATGCTCCTGCTTCTTCATGAGACGCTCGAAAAAGTCCTGCAGCGGCGTCATCTCCGGAACAATCAGAATATCGCGTTTAAAATCTTTGAGCTCCCGGTCCATCTCATCGCGCGCTACCATCAGAAGCAAATCATTTTTGAGCACATAGCCGGTTACTTCGTCACGGGCCTCCCCATAAACCGGCAACCGAGAAAAATGCAGCTGCTCAATTTTATCCCGTACCTCCCCCACCGTCAGGCTTTCATTAAAACCGACGACCACGGTCCGGGGCGTCATGATGTCTTTGATGCGCAGCGAGCTGAACCGGATCAGATTTTTAAAAATGCGGGATTCCTCTTCCTCAAAAACACCCTCTTCCACGCCCAGATCGGCCATAGCACCGAACTCTTCACGGCTAAAGCTGGGCATCTCCTCCTCATCAGCAATAATGCGCGTAATAAACTGCGACATCAGCACAAAAGGATAGAGCACCATCATGAGCAGCCGCATCGTGCGGGCCGAAAAGGGCGCAAGTTTCCGCCAGTAGGTTGCCCCTATGGTTTTGGGGATAATTTCCGAGAGTACCAGAATCAGGAAGGTTAATACAGCGGAGGTTACGGCCACATACGACTCGCCGAAAATAATCTGCGCCTGCGCACCTACACCGGCGGCACCAACGGTGTGGGCGATGGTATTCAGACTCAGAATGGCCGACAACGGACGGTCGATATCCTCCTTATAACCGCGAAGCAGTTTACCTGATTTGCTTCCCTTACGCTCCAAAATAGCAATATAGGAGTGACTGATCGAAAGCAGCACCGCCTCCAGCAAAGAGCAGAGAAAGGATACGCCAATCGCCAGCAACAAATAAAAAAGTAGTAAAGTCATAAGCGAAAAATAGAACAAATGCGACGTATAAAAAAATGGGTCCCCTGCCTATCAGTTAGCAGTTAAATGTTATTTGCTAATCGTATCGTTAATAGTACTCGTTATTTGTTATTTTGGCCTCTGATAATCAGTAACGAATAACTATTAGACCATTTGCTTTCTTTAGATAATATATCACTTTCCTTTGGCAGCGGAGACCTTCTCGATGAGGTCAATGCACTTATTAATCCCGGCGACCGTATCGGACTCGTAGGTCCTAACGGAGCGGGCAAATCCACCCTGCTAAAAATTATTGCCGGCGAGCTGGAGCCCAACAGCGGAGCGATCAGGTTCTCTAAAACCGCTACGGTAGGTTATCTTCCGCAAGACGGCGTTGATCCGGATCCAAGCTGTACGGTCTATGAAGAGGTGGAAGGTGCCTTTGGCGAACTTCGCCAGCTTGAAAGCTGCGTGCAGCAGCTGCAGCATAAAATCTCGGATATGGATCATGATAGTTCCGCATACCGCCAGGCGCTCGACAGGCTGGGCACGCTGCAGAGCAAGCTCGAACATTCAGGCGCCTATACGTTGCAGTCAGATAT
>DATGUX010000387.1:0-4083 GCA_035300985.1 Fodinibius sp. | reverse complement strand
GGCAATAATCTTCTGGGGATCTAATCCATTGCTTCGGTTTCGGTCGGCATTTCCTTGGGGGATATACTGGAACTTTTCCACTCCCTCTTGTTCTCCATTGTTATTCTTATGCATTAGATTAGACATGTCAGGGCCTTTTATGTTTAGTTAAACTCTTTTTTAGCTTACTTTTAATTCAAATGGGTTCTTTTCACCTATATTTACTTCCTTTTATTCCTGGAAGAACCAAACCAAATCATCCGGCAAGTAATGATCGGTCCACTGTTTTTATTCTTCCATTAACTTTTTCCTTCGTTTTATAGTGATAGGTGGGTACCATCGTCTTCAAATATTTTCTCACAGAGGTGATATTTCCACTTTCAATACTGGTTAATAAATCTCCCACTTTTTGTTCAAGCTCACCATTCTTGACCTTTCGGCTGCAAACAGCCTTAAAAATTTCTTTGTGTATTGTTTCTGTGACTCCCTCCTCAGCATTCAAGAGCTCTTCGAATAACTTCTCGCCGGGCCGGAGTCCGGTAATTTGTATTTGGATATCTTTGCCGGGCTCCAAACTATGCAGACGAATAAGATCTTTAGCCATATCTAATATCTTGACCGGCTCTCCCATATCCAGGACAAAAACTTCCCCTCCTTCACCCATCGCGCCGGCTTGCATTACCAGCAGAACGGCCTCGGGAATGGTCATGAAATAGCGCTTCATCCGAGGATCCGTTACGGTAACCGGCCCCCCATTGGTAATTTGATCAATAAATAATGGAACTACAGATCCCCTTGAGCCCAACACATTACCAAAACGGACGGAAATAAATTTCGTGCGGCAAGTCCCGTTTTTTGCCATACAAATTTCTTCGGCCACGCGCTTTGTCGCTCCCATCACATTAGTGGGGTTTACGGCCTTATCAGTTGATATCATCACAAACTTATCGACCTCATGGTTACAAGCGAGCGCCGCAATTGTAAGCGTCCCCCCCATATTAACCTTGATGGCCTCTTCAGGAAAACTTTCCATCATCGGCACATGTTTATAGGCGGCAGCGTGGAAAATAATGTCAGGCTCGAACTGCCTAAACGCTCGGTCTATTTTAGCCTCGTCCGTAATACTTGCCACATATGGGATGATATCTGCTTCCTCCTGAAATTCATTCTTTAAATGAAAGAGCTCAGTCTCATCAATATCCAGTGCTATCAATTTCTCGGGCTTCAAATTTGAGCATTGTCGCACCAGTTCACTGCCAATCGAGCCGCCCGCTCCGGTAACCAAAACCGTCTTGCCACTAATACTGCCCTTAATTGAATCCATATCTATTTCAACCGGTTCTCGGCCCAAAATATCATCAATGCTAACATCCCGGATATGCCTGATCCCAACCGGATCATCCGTAAGTGAGTGAAAGGAGGGCAATACCTTAACATCAATTTCGGGACGAATGGCCTTAACCTTTTCGATAAGCTTTTTGAGTTTATGTTTAGGAAACTCAGGAAAAGCAATGATTAGCAGATCTACGGGTCTTTTTTGGATATACTCAATCATATCCATCTGTCCTCCGCAAACTCGAATACCATGCAGGCGTAACCCGGGCATCAAACGATCATCGAAAATAGCATTCACCGATAAATCCCAGCGATGCTTAGTAAGAATTTCGCGTAGTATCTGTTCTCCTTCACTCTCACCGCCGAAAATGATGGTATTCTTTTTTTCAATTCGACGGGAACCCCATAATCCATTAAAAACACGCTTGCTAATTCTAAATCCACCAATAAACAGTACGGCATTAATTAGCAGTATTGTATTAAATGCCCCCGTATAAGCTTTAGTCACTAATGCAACTTCTGATAGTCCCAGTAAAATACATCCCCCCACCAAAATTCCCATGCCAAGCCTCATCAGATCCCTTAGACTGGTGTAACCCCAGCTCGTCAAATACATCCGAGTAATTGCCATTCCCGACAGTACAGATACTATAGCAATTGTCGTATGCCCAATTGGGAAAGATTCGATAGAGGACGTAAAAGGAGAAAGAATAAAATAGGCTGCCATTGCAGAAAGTATTAACGAAAGTGTATCGCCTACCAAAAAAAACAAAGCTCTCGTGAACTTGTTTTTGTACTTATTCTTTTCCTGGTAAAATTCAATATCCATTTTTGTGCCACTCATTTTCTCTCCTTTTATAGTAAACCTATATGATGTTTACTATACTCGATTAAGTTTCCCTCTCAGTTAACACTCTATTTACTATCCGAAACCTCTATAATCAGTCTTTAGCCGCATACTGAATTTACCGCAGGAAAGAATCTCCCTTCTCTACAGGCCTCCGGCAACAAAAAGCGGTACCGACTTACCTAAATACTACAAGAGTTATGCCAATCAGGTTGAGGGCCCCTAAACAGCTTTAGCTACGCAGAACAAACAAGCTTTATATTACTTCGAAGGCCTTTTAAAAATTCTTAATGCCGTAAGTGGCAAAGCTCTCAAGGAATAGAAGTCTATCTTATTAAATAGGATGTGTTATAATTGTTCATTTAACGCGTAAAATTTACTCGAATATGCTTGAGGCTATTCTATGCTACTATTCACCTTGGAATATGAAGTTATAGGTAACTGTCCCATTATTCTATAATGGCCTGTGACCCTTACCGTTATGAGCTTTAAATCCCCCATATATGTCCTAATTTTGTGGATGTGTTAACCCGTCTGTTTGCCGTACTAATTCACTTTAGACTGGCCTTAATACAACTAACAATTTTCGACAATTCTCGTGTTGTAAGACTACTACCTGATGGCAGGCAGAGTCCATGCTGGAATAATGTATCAGAAAGTCCATGACCATAATACGGCGCATCTTGGTAGAGCGGCTGAAGATGCATCGGTTTCCACAAAGGCCGACACTCTATATTCTCCTGCTCTAAAGCCAGGCGAATATGCTCAGCGGAAACGCCCCCCGTCTCTTGAGGATTTATAAGGATAGTGCTAAGCCATCGATTGCTGAAGTATCCTTCCGGTTCCTTCAGGAAATAGATGCCGTTAGTATCGTTATTTTCACTAAATCCAATCCTTTTCCGTTGATCTTCTGCCTGAGGATCAAGCCAGTTGCCCTTTAGTTCTTCAAAATAATACTTATGATTGAATCGTCTCCGCGATATGTGTTTATCCAGGACCTTTATCTGCCCCCTGCCGATGCCGGCAACGATATTACTCATTCGGTAATTATAACCTAATTCTGAATGCTGGTAATGCGGGGCTTGGTCCCTGGCCTGCGTAGCGAGAAACCGGGCCCTGGATATCAACGCTTCCCGGCTGCCCAATAAGGCCCCTCCTCCGGAGGTAGTAATAATTTTATTCCCATTAAACGAGAGCGCTGACAATTTACCGAAGCTTCCACATCTCTTGCCATCAATAGATGAACCCAAGGCCTCCGCAGCATCTTCTATAACGGGGATATTATACTTATTGGCCACCCGTAGGATAGGCCCCATTTTAGCCGGCATCCCGTAAAGATGCACTACGATGATGGCTTTTGGCTTTTCCTCTGGATTATTCTTTTGTTCTATCCGATCCAGGATGGCCTGCTCTAAAAGCTGTGGATCCATATTCCAGGTTTCTGCTTCCGAATCAACAAAAACTGGAGTGGCGCCCTGATACCTGATGGGATTAGCTGTGGCAGCAAAGGTTAGCGATTGGCATAAAACTTCATCTCCGGCTTCCACGCCACAGAGAATTAATGCCAAGTGCAGGGCTGCGGTACCTGAGGTAACAACAGCGGCATGACTTCTATGAGTGTATGTTTGTAAATCTTTCTCAAAACCATCTACATTTTCCCCCAGCGGGGCAATCCAATTCTTCTTAAAAGCGTCCTGAATATAATCTAATTCATTCCCTCCCATATGGGGAGCGGATAAATATATACGTTGTGCGGAGTAATCCATTCGTGGTTATTTGATCTCTCTTCTTATTTTTAATGCTTGAGTGCTTTGAAATACCTGTGTTTTGACCTCCCCTCTACTGCACTAAAGTTTCGTATAGCAGGCAAACCTCTCCTACAGACGCAAGAGGGGTTTTATAAGGAAGTATTTCAAAGCGCC
>DATGUX010000386.1:0-2994 GCA_035300985.1 Fodinibius sp. | reverse complement strand
TGATTTCGAGAAGCAAAAAATTTCTTTCCTTTCCCCCATAGCCCAGGCCTTATCGGGCAGCAAAGCCGGCGATATTGCCACCCTTGAGCTGGGAAAGGAAGAGCGAAGCTTTAAAGTCCTGGAAATAACCTACTGAGGCCTTGGATACATCTTAATTCAGATTATTCATTTACTTAATACACGTTAAACGGATTTTCTGATTCGCAACAGCCGGTCAAAAGCACTGCGTGATGCCGTCGTTGTACCCGTGCGAATATTTTCTACTCCATTGGCGTATCTGACATCCTCGATGGAGTAAAAAGCTTCCTTATCAAAGGCTTCGATGAGTGATGAAATATCTTTCCATCGCTTGCGCTTGACTACCGTAAATATAACTTTGACGGACTCTTCACTACCCGAGGCATCGATACTGGTATGCATGACGTCGGCTTCTTTTAGCTGCTCAAGAAGTTCAGTGGCATCCTTATCGGTAATGATACGAATCATGATCGTGCCTACTTTTAGCTTGTTTTCCAAAGTGATACCCAGGTAAGTGCCTGCAGCAAAGCCTCCGGCATAAGCAACATAATTAATCCAATTATTCAGGTGCTGCATCAGCTGGGCGATGACGATGACCCAGATTAGCACTTCCACAAAACCAAGTAAGGCAGCTCGTGCTTTCATTCCCCGCGATACAAACAGGATGCGCAGCGTTCCAAAACTGACGTCAAAGATCCGCGCAATAAAAATAAGCAGCGGGACGGCTAAGCCGTTAATTATTGTTATCATTATTAATGATTCCTCAATTATTTTTTTATAAAAAAGGGATGTTTCCGCACTGCAGAAACATCCCGGATAGTGTTGTTAATTTCTTACTGCCTTTAAACCTGACAGGTTTTCGAAAACCTGTCAGTTTTAAAGATATACCACATGACTCTCCTCTATAAAGAAAGCTCCGCTTAGCAAACCTGGGTTGGCTTGTTAAACGAAGCTTCAGCGTAGTTTAGCGGAGAGAGAGGGTCAACTGCGCTAAAGCTTCGTTGACCGCGGATTCCACCTATTTATCCAATTGCAAAATCCTTTTCATTAATACTGCCTTACCCGATCCTGTTTTAAAATATTTCTCAAGTGTTCGTGCTTCCTTCTCCGTATGCACTGCCACATAGGCCTCAAGCTCAAAGGGATGATAATGCTTGGTTGACTGGACCCGACCTTTATTATGAGCCTGAAGCCGTTTTTTTAGGTCCCCGGTATAACCAATATACCGCCAATTCTCATCCCTGCTCTTAATTATGTACACATACCACATAACTCTCCTTTATAAAGAAAGCTTCGCTTAGCAAACCTGGGTTGACTTGCTAAACGAAGCTTCAGCGTAGTTTAGCGGAGAGAGAGGGATTCGAACCCTCGATACCCCGTTAGGGGGTATACTCCCTTAGCAGGGGAGCGCTTTCGACCACTCAGCCACCTCTCCGAGAGAATCGCAAATATAAGCTGCTTTCAAATCCTAATCAATAAAAAATAGCACATTCTGAGCCTTTTTTAAATATCTCCGTCCAGAATATAGATTTGAGCCAAATTTCTTCCTTCCTGTGCAAAATCCAAGCCATAACCAAGTACAAAAAGCGTAGGGATTCGAAAGCCTACATAATCAAGCTGTACATCGTGATGGGTGGCCTCAGTTTTATGAAGCAGGCTAACTGTCTGTATGGATTCCGGATTTTTCTTCTGAAGCTTATCGATCAGATACTTCATCGAAAGACCGGTATCGACAATATCCTCAACCAAAACAACATTACGCCCTTCAATATCAGCATCGATATCTTTGAGGTCAGTCACCTGTCCGGTTGACACTTTTTCATCGCCGTAGCTGCTGAGCTTTAAGAAATCAACTTCACACGGAATACTGACATGACGCATCAAATCCGAAAGAAAAATATAGGCTCCATTTAGTACGCCAATGAAGATCGGCCGCTGCCCCGCATACTGCTCCGACAGCTCCCGGCCCAACTCAGCCACACGCTCTTTGATCTCCTCTTCTGTCAGGTATATCTTGAACTTCTCGCCGTTACATTCAACGGTTTGGGGTTTGTAAAGAGCCATCTATACGGATTTAATATAATTTATTTTTAAACAAGTCCGGGTATCAGGCGTGCATTTTACCTGCTCGGATATGGTGCCCACAGATACCCGTTTTTTTATTGGCGGAAAGATAATAGCACCAATCGTTTCTTCAAAAGATTCTATGACGAGTGCACGGCGGCGGCAAGCGGTACTCACTTTACGATTCGTCAGATGATCGGAAACCAGCTGGCGGCCTTCCATCCCCAGCGGCTGAAAACGATCGCCATCCTGCCAGGACCGGAGGGTTATCGGCCATTCCATTTTATTGGCGTCTATAAAAAGTGTCCCCTCTTTTCTAACATCCGCATAACCGCAGGATGTTACAGCCAGCTCCAGCCCTTCAGTGCGATGCGGTGCATCCGCCAGTTCACTCTGATCTAACCGACGGGCTATCTGAACGTTGGCTGAAGGCTCAACAAAACGATATTGGCTGCGATCGCGCAGCAGCATAAATTCATCCGTAAGTTGAATCGACTGGCCGGTCTGCAGCTCCTCAAGCTTGCCAAGTTGTTCCAGGCTTCCGCGGCTAACCTCAAGGTCCGGATTTTTCTGCTTCAAAAGGTAAAGAATCAGGGCTCTCTGCAGGCCGGGTTCAAAGGTATGGAACTGATCACGGCCAATCCCCTCTCCTCCCGTGATGGAGTTTGCAATCCATTGGAGAGCGCTCTCATACAGAGTCGCTTGTTTAGAGACTCGCAGGATATTTTCCTCCCAGCCCGGAAAGAAGTCTTCCAGCTTAGCCAACCATTCGTTTCGTAGAAAATTACGGGCAAAATCAGAATCTAAATTCGACTCGTCGGTTCGGAAGGGAATATGCTGTTGCTCGGCATAACGCTCGATGGCATCGCGGGAAACATTCAGGAGAGGACGGAATACCCGGCCATTCCAAAC
>DATGUX010000385.1:0-18674 GCA_035300985.1 Fodinibius sp. | reverse complement strand
GTATCTGGACCTTGGTATTCTGGATAATGCCCCATCTGTTTATAGATATTCGTCGCGTATTTCTGCATGGAGATGTAATATGGCCGCCGCTTTATCTGCTGCTCAATAATAGCTGGATTGCCCTTAGTATTGTATTGGGCATATTTTTAGCACTGGGTAGTCAAACCTATGCACAGACAGGCAGCCGGCTGGCTGTTTTCGGCTTTATCATTTTTTGTTTTGCAGTTGTGGCCCCGGTTACAGGATCTTATGGGCCCGCTTTAGCGGAAATTATTTTAGCAGGGATCCTGGGAATAGCATTGGCGTTAATATACCTGCAGTGGGATGCCGTAACGCTTTTTCTGAGCTTCTTTTTGTTCACGGGACTTATTTCTACAGTTTCAGGGTGGATCGTTACGGGATCGCCAGACAGCTATATATTTGTCTCGTATCTCATCTTTATGTCCATGTTACTTCTTACCGGCATTTGGGCTGCCAGCCGGGGCCGCGATGAGCAGACGTTGTCGCCTTTTGTACCCGATTATGTTGAAGAACTGGCACAAGAGGAGCGTATTAAACAGGAGCTGCAAATTGCGCGCGATGTGCAGCAATCATTTCTTCCTATAAAAACACCTCAGTTCGAGCATCTTGAACTGGCCGCTATGTGTAAACCCGCTTACGAGACAGGGGGTGACTATTACGATATCATTCGTCTTGATGAGCACCGTATTGCGGTAACTATCGGAGACGTGAGTGGCAAGGGCATCCAGGCAGCCTTTTATATGACCTTTGTCAAAGGTATTCTCCACAGCTTATGCCGGGAGGTGGAATCGCCGGCCGAAGTGCTAAAAAAGGCTAATCGCCTGTTTTGCGAGAATGCGCCCCGCGGGGTGTTTATTTCATTGGTCTATGGAATTATTGACCTGCAGAAGCGGGAATTCCGTTTTGCCCGGGCCGGACACAATCCTATCTTGCACCTGAATGGTTCTACTGAACGGATAACCGAGCTGCAACCCAGTGGTATTGGCGTAGGGCTTGATGCAGGGGAGGCATTCGATCGTAATATTGAAGAGCTGACCCTGTCGATTGAGAAGCAGGATCTGCTTATCCTCTATACCGATGGAATTGTGGAGGCCTTGAATTCCAACCATGTATTTTACGGTAGGCATCGCCTGCAGAACTTGTTGGCCAAAAATAACGGCCGGTCAGCAGCAAAGGTATTGGAAACACTTTCGGCGGATATCCATTCATATGTAGGTGAAGCTAAACAACACGATGATATGACCATGATGGTGATTAAGCTCAAGGAGTAGGTGAGCGCGGATAAATTCTATAATAACTTATTGGATCCGCACTTTATAATCCGGTAATTAAACCAATGCTCCTTATTTTAGATGTAATCGGGCCTGAAAATCGATATATTAGCAGAGAATACTAACTAATTGAAATGTGCTGCAACTATGGTATTAAGCCAGTCAGTAGAAGATTATTTAAAGGCGATATACACTCTGGAAGATGAAGGGGAAGGGGCATCAACTACAAAGATTGCGGAATCCATGGATGTTTCTTCTGCCTCGGCTACCAATATGTTAAAACGGCTGGCCAAAATGGGACTCGTTGATTACCAATCTTACAAAGGAGCGACCCTGACTAAATCGGGTAAGAAAATGGCGCTTGAAATTATCCGGCACCACCGCCTGTTGGAGCTCTACCTGCTGGAGGTTATGGGCTATTCGTGGGATGAGGTCCACGACGAGGCAGAAAAGCTGGAGCATCATATATCCGAACGTTTTGAAGATAAAATTGCCAAGCTCCTTGATGATCCTACACACGATCCCCATGGCGATCCGATTCCCACTAAAGAGGGGATTATGCCTAAAATGAATGATGAGCCGCTTAATGAGGCGGCATCGGGTCAGAAATATGTAGTCAGTCGGGTACGGGATCAGGATCCGGAGATACTGCGCTATCTTGAAGAAACAGGTCTGCTGCCGGGCGTTAAAATATCGGTCATTGAAAAAGGTCCGTTTCAGGGACCCATAACTTTGCTTATCGAGGAAGAGGAGCAGGTTATCGGCAATGAGGTTGCTCGTAATATTTTTGTAGCAAAAATAAAGGGAGACGGCTGACCTGTCCGCCCCCCTTTTGGCTTACGAAAGTAGAGATGATCTATGGAGCATGTGTTTAAAAATAGGTGGCAAAACCAAACTGTAGCCCTCCCGTTTTCTCGGCATCATTTCCAACTAAGTCACGGTACCACTGGCGAATATAATTTAGCTTAAATACCGTATCTTGCGTTGGACGAAAGCTAAGTCCCGGAACGACAGCCGTAACTTCGTCATATATTTTTCCGCCGGTAGTACTGAACGTCCCCATATTGTAGTCTACGCGTTCCAGGCGCAATACGGCATTAAGCGTACTATTGTAGGAAAGTACCCGCGGCCGCCATACCGGAACGATGAAATCGATATGCCCGCCCCATTGTTCTTCGCCAAAGCGTCCCTCCAGGTCATCTTGCAGGTCGATATTGGCATAGACTACCTCTCCCTTGATCTCGGCATAAGCAAACTCGGCGCTATAATCCAGTGCAAAGAGGTGCAGGCGTCTTTTAGGAGCAACAATATCGCCCTCTACCTGATAATTATTGTAGATGCCGCCATAGTAGGAGACACCCAGCTCTCCCAGTCCGTATTTACCAATGGCAAATCGTCCCGAAAAGGCAGGAGAACCGTTATTATCACCGGCAAACTGACCTTCACGCTTGCCGTTGGCCAGTCGGGTGCGGCCTTCAGCATTTAATACAATGCCTTCGCCAAGGCCATTGGTGAGATAGGCGTCATAAGAAAGGGTTAGGCTTCCCGGAAAAAACTTGCCGTGTAGCCCAAAACCCATCTCCGATAATGTAGAGGGAATGATTCCGGTGGTTGCCAGCGGACGGTTTACAAACTCCCACTTTGGACTGTCGTGATTGACATTATAGGCGCCGATGGGAGGTAGTAAGATACCGCCGCGTAAATTAAGGGAAGGGTTAATTTCAAAATCGATTAAAGCTGTTTCCAGGGCAATCTCTTTGGTCCCGTGTTCGAACTCTAATTCGGATACTAACGTGATCCGGTCACTTATATTCGAGGAAATAAAAATGTTAAAGCGGCGCAGCTCAAAACCAAATCCTTCGGGCACACCATCGGTAACAAAGGAGTTGGTATTGCCTTCTATATATCCGCCCACAGAGGTTTTCCCTGCCGAGCCGATAAAGGGCCTATTATACAGTCCATCCTGCACAAAAGCGGTATCTGAAGCCACCATTTGTGCGTTAGCAGGCAGCGAGTAGCCCAGTGTGATTAGAAGGATCGTTAAAAGAATGATTAGCGACTTAATATTCATTAGATACGTTCTTTTTATAGTTGAATAAAAATAGTTTGTTCGTTGGTAGTTACTTGAAAAGCGGGTAAACTTTGTTCTGCCGGGCCTTGTAAAACCTGTCCGTGCTGATCGAATTTGCTGCCGTGACAGGGACAGGTCAGGGTGTTGCCGGTGGGCTTAACGGTGCATTGTTTATGCGTACATTCCATCAGATAAGCGGAGTAAGAATCCTCCGGCTCTTTTATTAAAAAATAGGCTTGGAATAGACAGGATTGTGGACCAACACATAGGAATCCCCTTGAAAAACATCCTTGGATACTTTCAGTTGGGAGCCTTCTCGATTTCCATCCACATATCGGTAAGAAGCACAGGAACTTAATCCAACCAGTGCTCCGCAGCTTAACGTTAACGCGGCAATAAGGTTAATAAACTCAGACCGATCCATTTTAAAGTGATTTTAAAAATGAAATTACTTGCTCCTGCTCTTCGCCCGAGAGATTCTGGAAGCGATTGCGGCTTGCCTCAGCTTCTCCTCCGTGATAATCGATCGCTTCGCGGAGAGTTCGTGTGCGCCCGTCATGCAGGTAAAAGGCCTGCTTGCCCTGGAAGGCTTCTGAAAGCCCCAGGCCCCAGAGCGGGGTTGTACGCCATTCACTGGTTTCGGCACTTCCTTCCGTATAGCCGTCATCCAGCTCCGGTCCCATATCGTGCAGCAGGAGGTCGGTATAGGGGTGAAACTCCTTTTGGTCGAGAGCAGCAATATTGGATTTTCCGGTTTTAAGCGTTGGCACGTGGCAGCTGGCACAACCAATTTGTACAAAGAGCTGTTCTCCGGCCTTCACATCAGGTGCTTCCGGATTTCTGCGCTCCGGGG
Organism: Fodinibius sp.; assembly: GCA_035300985.1. Classification (GTDB taxonomy): domain Bacteria; phylum Bacteroidota; class Rhodothermia; order Balneolales; family Balneolaceae; genus Fodinibius. Next base: position 14,458 of record DATGUX010000385.1, on the reverse strand, counting down.
GACGCAGGGTCTTTAGGTAAAAGGCCACATTACTTACCGTGCTGGAAGGTATTTCAGGGTCCGGAACGTTATCGTGACTTAGTTCGCCCACAACCAGTTTATTGTGTGGGTCGTTTGGGGCGAGGTCGGAGGTCAGGCCCATATCATCATGAAAGGCCGTTACCGTTTGCTGACGAAGTGTTATAACGGCTGCTTTGCGACCAAGTCGGCCAATATATCGGCCTTCATACTCCTGGAAACGACTGTCCGGAGCTTCAGAAAAGAGATCATCAAGTGAACTTATGGGAACCGGAAATTCTGACGGTGCCACCATATTAGGCCGGCCCGAAATTCCATCTTCATTCGCAGCTTGCTGGTCAGCCATATTCAGGATGGTCGTATCGTCCACAGCTTCCAGCAGGCCCAGGCCTACTACCGTAGGAGCAATAAGGCGCGTCACCCCGGTAGCTTCCTCAGGAATGATCTCAGGCGTGTAGCCCGGGATGGCCCGATCCTGTCGCTGGGGACCGCCGAGCTCGCGCAGCGGATCGAAGACGCCATTTTCCATCTTCCCAAATCGCTGAAAGCTGAACTCAGTATGTCCTTTGCCTTCGCCCGGATGGCATTTGTCACAAGACTGTGCTACGAATATCGGTCCGACGCCGTCTTCAATGGTAAAAAAACGGTCAAATTCCTCATCGCCTTTAAGATGTAGGCTGAGTTGTTCGCCGGTCAGATCTTCCATGGGGACATCCAGAAATTCATTTTCCGGTGGTTCATCAGGATAAATATCACAGCTGGATAAGCTTAAACTGATGATACTTGTTGTTAGAAGTATTTTTAAAAGCTTGGAAGGGTGTAAGCTCATCACAAATTAGAATTGATAATATTATTATTTAGCTGGCTCTAATCATAATTGGATTAATTTTATTAGTCAAGACTAAATAAATATTTTATATCATATATACAGGAGCGTAGCAGTTTATCGATACAGCAACAGATCGTTGGTTTTTATTTTTGAATAGCCCTAACAAATATTAAATAATTACTTTCTTTATGGTAAGATAATATTTATTTTAGCCTAAGTTAATATTATGTTATAACAGTTTTCAGTTTGCCTATGGAAGATTTATTTATTCAGATCGTGGGAAACAACCCGATTATGCAAGGCTTGGCAGGCGGTATCTTTATCACCTTTCTCAATCTAATTGGAGCCCTGGCTATTCTTGTGGTGCGTAACCCGTCGCAGAAATTACTGGATGGAGCGCTCGGTGCTGCTGCCGGTGTTATGCTTGCTGCCAGTTTTACCAGTTTAATACTGCCGGGCATTGAGCGCGGGAGCATCTGGTCCGTTTTAATTGGTATTATATTGGGTACACTCTTTCTGGATCGGGCGGATGCATGGGTACCGCACGTGCATGTGCTTATCACGGGAAAGGTTCGGGAGGAAGGAGAGTTTGAAGAAAAGAATGGGAAAGAACTTGGAACCAAAGTAAAAGAAGCAGGAACAAAAGCAGGATTCGAAGATGCTCGTTTGGGAGGACTTATTCTGTTTATTGTGGCTATCACGCTCCATAATATGCCCGAAGGATTAGCGGTAGGGGTAGGCTTTGGTGCTGAACATATTGGCAACGCCCTATCCTTAATGATAGCCATCGGTATTCAAAATATTCCGGAAGGACTGGCCGTGGCCGTTGCGGCGCGCAATGCAGGGATGGGCAGCTTGTGGTATGCCGCCTTTACCGGCATTCGGGCCGGCCTGGTGGAATTGCCCATTGCCGTATTTGGTGCAGCGGTAGTTAGTATTGCGGCTCCTATTGTGCCTTATGCTATGGGCTTTGCTGCCGGGGCAATGATTTATGTTATCAGTGACGAAATAATTCCTGAAACACATTCGCACGGTAATGAACGAGTGGCTACCCTGGGACTCATGGTGGGACTTATGGTAATGCTAACCCTCGATATAACATTAGGATAGAAAGGGGTTCAGATACAAGAACCTCCAAGGGTCATTACCTTGGGGGTTTTAATTTGTAGCGAAGTAGATAGCTTAAAACTTATTGAGCCTCTACTGTTTTTTGGCCTTCACTGACCGCTTGTTCAACCGAATTAACTAAAAAGTTGCTCAACTTTTCGTCCGGCAGCAGGGTTTGTCCGCTCCATTTGAAGTCGAGACCTTCCAGCCGCTCGGCAATGGCCTGTTCGCGTCCTCCCGATGAGAGAAAGACCGGCACTACAATCACATCGCCAAACTGGTTAGCCTGACGTACCATAGCCCGCATATGTTCTTTAGCCTGATTGTAAATAGCCTCAGGCGCATCATCACGAACGGTAAGTGCAAAAATTTGTTTATAAGCTTTGCCTTCAGCTTTTTGCTGTTGTTGAATTTTGCGAGAAAGGGATTCAAGGTTTGCAATCCACTGTCTGTTATCACTTTCCTTATTGGGGCCATGGGCCGCCAAAATAACCGTTTCACTGGAAGGGTTATTGCTCAATGCAGAAATGCGGTCGCGTAAAATTTGGGCAACGACTTTGTGATCATCCAGCGCAGCCGTCATGGTGATATTAGCATTGATATCAAGTTGCTGCAGGTTGGGGGGCATCAGCATGCCGTGCATATAATCTGAGGAATCAACTTCAGCTCCGGTCATTTCGATATATTCTTCGCTGTGATGCATGAGTGGCATAATGCGGTCAGGCTGCGAATCGCGCATCCCAAAGAGGTAGCTATTTTGCCGGATGATGAGGCTGTGGCTTGAAATGAAAAGCGGTACGGCAATAATTTCAGATACCCCTTTTTCCTCCAGCCGGTTGATACCTTTTTGCAGGGTGACGTAGTTGGCCATGCCCCAGGCAAATTCAACCGGATACTGTCCTTCCAGAGAGGCAGCGGCATCCTTTACATGTTGGTTCCACTCCTCGCTGCCGCCGTGGGCCATGATGAGCACGCCTGTTGATTGTACGGAGGCAGTGAAAGTGGCTAAACCCATTAATAGAGCAAATATTGCAATCAATCGCATGGTAAATGTTGTAGGTAAATGCTTAAACATGACAATTATTTATTGGTTATTTTGGTTGAAATGTTTAGAGTTATCAGGCATCTGTGGAATTTGGTTTAATTTACTGTGTAAAAACCGACTTTGGCCAGGTTCCAAGCTCTTTTTTTAAAATGGTTTTACCCTTAAAATATACCTTAAACTAAAATTAGCTTCTTGTTAGAATTTCTAAGCTTTTCAAGCTTCTTAGCTATAAAGAATCTTATTCACCTCCAGCATGATGGACACTTCTTTGAGTGCCATTGCCAGAAGTAATTGAGCGGTTATCAAAATTCAGTTTCTGAAAGGAATTTTCGAATTTCAGAAATCCCCCGGGACTAAATTTCAGCAGCAGATTTTTATAAATGATAACAATGTTATCACAGCAATGGCACTGCTCGATACTCAGCTTCGTTTTTTGGCTTAGAACGATAGTTGGCTGTTCATCCATGATCGTTATGCGGGGATTCGTTCTTTCGCAGCTTCAGATTTTTGGGATCGTTTTTGGAGCTGTTTTTCGCGAGCCCACTTTCGTTTCTTGCGATCCCACCAGACAATAAACCCGGTGACGGGTAGGCTGGCACAAACCAGACTGGCAAGAAAAGCGATAATTTTCCCAGGCAGCCCTCCGATGGCACCTACATGGATATCGTAGTTCATTGCCAGTAGTTTTTGGCCGGTATTTTTGGAGTCGTAATCTTCTTCGGCAATGAGTTCTCCGGTGTATTGATTATAATTCAAGTGGAAATGCTCATAGTACGTTTGCCCGTCTGGATATACGGTGGCCGTGATCGTCCCGCTGCTGTCAGTAGGTGTTACAAAACTGATGTGGCTTGCCTCCGAATTTTGGTTCCAGGCTTTGCGGTACGCAATTTGCAGCGGGGACTCGACGCCATTATCCGGTGAGGCGGCCGAGACATACTCCTTATGCTCGTCGGGTGGTAGTTTAAATTCACCCGTCCCCAAAAAGTACAGTCCTTTTTTAGCGCTTGGAAAATACCAGTACAGCCCCGTAAGACCCAAAATAAGCGTGATGATCAGAAAGTAAAATCCTAATACATTGTGCAGGTCATAATTGATGCGTCGCCAGGTTGAACCCCATTTTATTTTGAAACTTTTTTGCTTGCCCGCCCGGTTCCACTTTCGGGGCCACCAGAGTACCATGCCGGTAATAAGCAAGATCAGGAAAATAACGGTGCACCAAACTACAATCGGCTGACCGATTGGCGTAGCCAGCAGCAGACTCCAGTGGATACCTTTTATGATTTGAAAAAAATCTTTCTTTTCGTTGACAATCCCTTCAATCTGCCCGGTATAGGGGTTGATGTACGCCGTTTTGTACACCTCCATCGATCCGAAGTAAGTCCACGAATCCACGCCCGCTTTATAGAGCATGGCCGACCAATTTTTTCCGGGATTTTTGTAGGTCGTCAACCCAAAGGGAAGGTGCTCCACATCAAGCGCGTCAGCGGCTTTGGCTTGTAACTCGGTAACAGGCAATGTCTGTTGGTTGGCAGAAACGTCATCAGCGAAAAACGTATCGTGGCGTACCCAGCCCGAAATTTCCTGGTGAAAAACAAACAGGCAGCCGGTAATACTTAAAATAAGCACCACCAGCCCGGTGATAAGCCCGAGCCAGCGATGCAGAAATAAAACAGCGTCTTTAAAAGATGGCATAATTAGTTAAAGTTTGTAGGTAAATCCGGCTGTTATGGCGCGCGGCTCCTCGGGATTTAGAGTTGACCATCCGCTGTAGTACTGTTCGTCGGTAAAATTGTTAACTTTAAGGTCTAACCGATAATTGTTGGTATTATAGAAAACGGAGGCATTAAATACCGTATAGGAGGGCAGGCTAAACACGCCGGTAGATGGTCGATTGATGACTTTATTTTCACTGGCATAATTGCCGCCTAACCCAATTCCCAAACCTTGCAGCGGGTCTCCGGTAAACTGATAGCTAATCCATGCATTGGCGAGATGTTTGGGCCCTGCGCCTTCGGGCCGCCGACCCTGTGAAGCAAAGTATCCGCTTGAAGTAGATGTGAGTTCACTTTCGTTATAACTGTATCCGGCATTAATATTGAGCCCGGCCACCGGAGAAGCTGTTAAACTTACTTCGATGCCGCGGCTGTATTTTTCACCGTTTTGAACAAAAAAGTTGGCACGGTTCGGATCCGGACGAACGATATTGGAAACATTGATATCATAATAACTGAGTGTAGCGGTGACTCTGCCATCGTACAGATCCGTTTTTACGCCTACTTCCCACTGGTTGGCGTGTTCAGGTTCAAAGGTTTTTACGCTGCCGTCGCCCTGCGTACGAGGTTCTTCATTCGTAAATCCATTCATATAATTGGCAAAGACGGAAACTTTATCTAATACCGGTTGAAAAACCAGGCCGAATTTTGGTGAAAGCGCCGTCTGTTGGTAATCATCATCTGAAGTTTGCACATTACCGTCATTTGCAAAGTGGTCGATGCGCAGGCTTGCCATAACAGAAAGGCGTGGAATAATTTCAATGATATCCAGCACATAAGCGCTGTAGGTTCGTTGACGGGTCTCAACGCTGTTCACCGGAGCCGATGCCAGCATGGTGTCAAGAGCGGCTTCTGAGATGGTCGGGGGATTGTCGTTTTGTAAGTTTATCACATCATAAGTTACAGAACCCGAACTGTTGTCAATCAATTTCTGCTGAAGAAAATTAAAGCCGATGAGTGCTTTGTGATTCATACCAGCAAAGTTGAAGTCGCCGTTAAAATTTTGCTGTATATTGGTTCCCAGGTTGCTGACATTTTGATCACTTACATAGCGCCCGTATTGGTTTTCAGGTAATCCTATGGTAGATAAGTAACTGTAATATCCATCCGACTTGGCCGAACTGCGGGAGATTGATGTCTCCGACCGCCATGAATCTGAAATCTGATAATTCATCCGTGTTTGCAGGCTGAAGGTTGGATTTCGTATGGTAATGTCATTGCTGGTGTAAGAAAGGTTACTGTTGTAAGCAAGCTCCTTGGGGTTATGGGCTTCCAATGGAGCGCTCCGATTCAGAAATAGCATCAATGGGTTTGTGCCCTCGGGACGGTAAAACTCGGTATTAACCGAAAATGAGAGCTTTTCAGAAGCTTCATACCGCAGGGAGGGAGCAATAAAAAAAGATTTTGCGAATCCTGAATTCAAAAAGCTGTTTGCCGTTTCATAAGCTGTATTAATGCGCAGAAAAAGTTCATCAGATACAGGAGTATTCACATCTGCAGCAATGCGATTCAGCCCAAAACTGCCTGTTTTGTAGGAAACTTCCCCGCCAAAGTCTTCATAAGGTTTTTTAGTGATCACATTAACAAGCCCTCCGTATGAGATAAGACTGCTGCCATAAAGCGTACCCGAGGGCCCTTTGACTACTTCAACCCGCGCGATATTGGCCAGATCCGGCGAACCGCTGGCCAGGGATGGCAAGCCATTGACCATGGTAGGCTGGGTTGGGAATCCGCGCAGCGAATAATAGCCGATGCCGTCACCACCGCGGCCCGTAGATTCCCAAAGCTTTGTGATACCCGGCGCATTTTTTAAGATATCGTCAAAACTTGTAATCACCTGTTCTTTGATCAGCGCTGCATTGACGGTATTATAAACCTGTGGATTTGCCAGTTTTTTTACCGGTATTTTGGATACGTATTTACTTATACTGGTAGCAAACTTGTTGATTTTTTTGCCTTGAACAACTATTTCCTGCAGTTCTTCGTTTGAGGTTGAAAGCGTAATATCGACGGATAATTGTTTTCCTTTTTCGACAGCAATAGATTTTTGCTGATCCGCATACCGCACACTGGATACCACGAGGATATAGTTGCCGGGCGGAATATTCCGGATGATGTAATTTCCTTCTGTATTACTTACATCACCAAATTGCGTGCCCTGTAGGGCAACATTAATGTCGGGAGTTGGTTTTTGATCGGTATTGGTAACCTGGCCTTCAATAGATGAAGTTTGTGCATGGGCACTACCCAGGGCCAAAAGTAAAAAGAGTAAAGTTACTGTAACTGAAGTGATTAATTTGTTATTCAGTGGCACGAGATTTGTTTGTATTGGATGGATGTTAAAATTCCTGGCAATTTTTCCATCTATTTAAACTAATTTTAAATAGGCAGCAATACTATGTAGAATTAGTCTAAATTGCAACATTGCATTCTGCTCCTTTACTTCGGTGCTGGCATTGACTTTAAAACCGTAAAGAGTTTCCGTTATTATCGTCTTAGGCACTATATGATTTTTTAAGTCATTTTAAAGGAGGAGAGGATTGCTGGAATATTTGATATGGTTATAGTTAACTGTTTAAATAATTCGTTCTGATACCGGAATATCATGAGACCGGGGTCTTAAATTCAGGGGACTTCTTTTGGGGTTGCCCATTTTGCGGGTGACTGACGCGGGATTTTCTGCGCCGTTTTTGTTTTAGCTGGCGCTTCTCCCGATCCCACCAGAAGATAAAGCCGGTAACCGGCAGGCTGGCAGAGACCAGACAGGCGATAAAAGCAATAATTTTGGTCCAGATACCGCCGATGGCGCCAATATGTAGATCGTAATTGATCCTGCTCAGCTGTTCGCCGCCATTAGCCTTAGCAAAAGAAGGCTCCTTTTTGAGCTGCTTAAGTGAATGCTGCTCGTAATAGGTACTCCGCTGCAGATAGGAGTTGTGCAGATTGGGATTAACCTGCACGTTCCAGACGTCCTCTTCGCCCCGCGGATAGAAGAACCAGACCTTGTTTTCCTGGTGGTTAAATCCGGACTGTAACAGATTGTCGTACAGCCGATCTTGATCCGGTTTTACCTCTGATGATGCCACCAGCGTGGTATCGGACGTAACCCGATCTCGGCTGGGGAACTCACCGCCGGAACCCGTCCAGTAAACGGCCGTCTTAAACCAGCTCATGCCGTACACCATGCCGGTTAGGGCAAGAATTAGTGCAATGAGCAGGGTGTAAAAGCCAACTACATTGTGCAGATCATAGTTAATGCGGCGCCAGGTCGATTTCCAGCTAATTTTTAATCCCTTTTTAACGTATCGTTTGGACCATCGCTTAGGCCACCACAATATGAGACCGCTGATGAGGAGGATCACAAATAGGAGCGTGCCGTAGGCTACAATAGGCTTGCCGATCCAGCGGGGCAGCCAAAGCTGGTAATGGCCCATAAGGATAAAACGGAAAAAATCACTATCCAAGTGACGGTTATGGAGCGGCTTACCGGTGTAGGGATTGACGTAACCAACTTGATAATTTGAGGGATCAGAATAGTAGGGAACGATCGCACTTTTGTCTTCCCCGCGGTAGTTTACGCCCCAGACTGAGGGATAGTCGTAGGCACTTTGAACGGCACCCGAAAGTTCGGACGGCGGCAGCATAGTGGCATCCGCAGGTACTTCTACCGTCTGAAAAGGTTCAACAAGTAGTTGTATTTCATCTTTGAAGGTGTAAATAGCACCAGTAATACTAACGATGAATACCACAATGCCCGCTAAGAGTCCGAGCCACAGGTGCAGCCAGGCCGATATTTTATAGAGGAGTGAGCGATTTTGCTTTTTCTTGGGCTTAAAGCTGAACATAATTATTTGGAACTAAAGTACAGCCCGGCATCCAAGCTGGGCTGCACGATAAGATTAATTTTATTTGGTGGATTCCATCTTGTGTATAGCCGTAATAGTACCGCCATCAACCTGCAGGCCTTTGGTAGCCGTGGCATTATCGATGTCAATATTATAGACGGCGCTGCCTTTGCCGGTCGTTACACCAACAGAAATGGTGCTGCCGTCAGCAGAGACATAGCTGTTCGACCCCGTGATGTCGGTGATGTCCGCAGGGTCGGGCATGCCCTGTACCCAGCTTACCGTTTGGTCGTATACATTAATGATTGCCAGTCGGGTTCCTTCGGTATATGGAGCTCGTTTTTCCGTAGACCGCATAAACCCGAGTACGTTACCATTTTTGGCATATTCATGATTGGTGATGTAGTAGCCTCCGGTTGCTTCCTCAATATTAAAGTAGTAGTTCTCGTCGAATTGCATCGCCCCCTCGTTGATGCGTGTTATAGCCGACGGCTGGGTTGAATTAAGGTTACTGTTGTCATCAACAGCTACAGCGGATGAAAAGGCATAGATGTCCCCGTTTTCGTCTACAGAAAGCCCCTTAGTAAAGTAGCGGCCGATGAAACTGGTGCGATCGTCCTTGATGACATTTTGCAGCTCCATCTCCGGGTAGGAATATACAGCGACCCACGCGCTGTCGGGGTATTGCGTACTAAAGCTGTTGTTACCTTCTCCGCTGATGGTGAAGTAGGGCATATATACTCGATCATCGACTTGCGTCATCCACGAGAAAAAGGCCATTTCTCCGTTTCCGGCTACCTTTGCGGTATTAAACTGACCGTCCTTGGAAAACTGGTCGCTCTGGGTATCCAGCTGGAACCAGAGGGCCGTAGGATCATTACTGTTTCGGGGGATTTTCATCATAAGCACATCATCGCCCACGTTGGTGAAGGCCTGCACGGTTTCAGACTGGAAGTCCACCAGCTGTTCAAGTTCACCATTGGTATTCAGGTTGTACGAGGTAACGGCTCCGGGATTTCCCTGTCCATACAGCAGGCTGTAAAATTTATCATTATTGGTGATATAGTAGCGATAGGTGCCGTCTTGCTCAATGCCGTTGCCGACGGTGCTTACGGAACCTTCGGTCAGGCTTTTGGCGGTAAGCAGATAATCAGCCACGCCATCAGTAGCTTGGGGAGTAGCGGCAATAATATAGCGGGAATCAACATTAGTATCTGTCTCTCCGCCGTCTACCGGGGAGGAATCATCACCGCAACCGGCCAAAAGTAAAAGGGTTGTTAAAATAGGTAAGTATTGATATAAGATTTTCATACTGGAAATGATGTATTTTTGATGTTAGGGATTGTGAATTAAAAACTGTAAAGCACCTTGGCAGAAAAGTTTCGTCCGGGTTTCTGCAGGCTGAAGTTATCGTATCGTTTACTGTCGGTGATATTCCGCGCCTCCAGCGTTAGCTGGAAACGGTTTGCCTGCCCAAGATCATAAGTGAGGCTAATATCGTGCGAAACCTGTCGGGGAATAGTCAGCTTGTCGTTGTTTGTACCCAGGCTGGGCCAGTAGAGATAAAATTCATGCACATAAAGCAAGTTGTAGCCGATGCTCAGGGAGTGTCCCTTATCCCACAGGTTGGTAAAAGTATACTCCGCGTTAACATTGCCGTAGAGGTAGGGCATATTGGGGATCCGATCACGATAAACGACGCTTTCTGTTGTTTGCCCTTCTTGGTATTTTGTGTTGTTTCGCAGATCCTGGTAGGTCATATTGATACCGGCTGTAAATTTGCGGGCATATTGGTAGCGAATTTCAGACTCAATACCGAGGTTGGTTACGCTCCCGAGATTATCCATCACCTGCTTGGTCTGGTTGGTGTTCAGGCGCGGACGAATAAAGTCGGTAGCATCGCGATAGAAGATATTTTCATTAATATTGATCTGATGTTTTTCGCCCAGATTCACCCAGTAGCTGCCGCCAAGATTATAGTTATTACTGGTTTCGGGTTTCAGTTCAATATTACCCTCCAGGTTTATCAGGTCCCCGTATAGCTCTTCGGTATTGGGCAGGCGGTAGCTTTTTTCGAAGGAGGCCTTAATCTGCAGGTTCTGATGAACAAAGTAGGTTCCGGTTAACCCATATCCCAAATTGTTGAAGGTGGTTTTTCGGTTCCGATAAGCCACATCACCGTAATTTCCGCTCGGGTTATAGGCCTGGGCATACTCGTTTTGCTGATAGTAGTACTTGGCAAAGGCCGAAACATTCCAGTCGTCTTCTTTTAACTGGTAAGCCAGACCCGTGATGTTTTTGAGCGTCTTTTTGGGTTGATCATTGGTAATATCATCCGGATTCAGCGGATCATGCCCCGTACGGTTAAAGGTGTTAAACGTATTATTCAGCGAGAGAGAATGACGGCCGTTAATTTGATACTTCCACGAGGTAGTGAGGAGGCCGTTATTGTTTTGGTATTTATATTTTGAATACGATCGTTCTCCACCCGGACCTTCATATTCTTTGTGTTGCCCCAGCCAGTTATATCGGCGGTGCGATGTGTCAATGTTCTGCTCTTCCCCAAAGTTATAGTTGGCATTCAGTTTTACATCCAAGCCATCGATGAATAAATTATTTTTGCTGTATTTAAGGGTAGGCATAATGATGTTTCCTTTGCGATGCCAATCGCCATATACACTTTCAAGGCGGGCACCGGTTTGTATTTCATCATAATTCTGTCCCAGCGTAATACCTATCAGCAGCCGATCTGCGAAGGATTGGTTTATGAGGCCCACATTAGCAATCACCGTTTCGTTATGATACCTGTCATTGAAACGCTCAACCGTTTGGTCCGGATAGTATTCTCCGGTATTGATATCGGCTACATCGACTTCGACATCATAATTGTTGTCAGAGTAGTTTTGGAAGGCATTAATTTGGGCCGTAAATCCCGATTCTGATACATAAACAGCGTTTATCGTCGACCGATGGGTATTGAAGGAGCCATAGGAATAAGAAACATCAACATGCGTTTGCTGGTAACGATCGGTAACGATATTGACGGCCCCGCCCAGTGCATCGGCTCCCAGGCTAACCGGTACTACGCCCTTAAAAACCTCGATACGCTTTGCATAATTGATTGGAATATTATTGAGCTGAAAGGAGGAGCCAAAGTTATCTATAGGCACGCCGTCGATAAAGAACTTCACCTGGTTGCCCTTAAAGCCATTAATGGAAAAGTTCATGCGAGAGCCAACCCCGCCGCTTTCGCGTACCCGGACACCGGAAACACGGTCAAGGGCATCGCCAAGGTTCAGAGAAGTGGCGTTCAGCTTTTTGGTATCCACAACATCTACGTTAAAAGCTTTTTCTTCAATTTTACGCAGCTGACTTTTCCCCGAAACGATGATCGACTCCATTTCGTATGAAGAGGGCAGGAGCTGAAAATTTTGGCTAATAGTGTCGTTGTCTCCAATGGTGATGCCCCTTTTTGTTGTTTTGAATCCGATGCCGGTAGCGACGAGCGTATAATCACCTGCCGGGATTGATCGAAGGACAAATTGGCCTTCCACACCAGTGGCAGCTCCGTGGCGTGTCCCTTCCAAGGCTACATTAATGCCCGGTATAGGTTGTTGATTATTATCCGTCACCGTTCCTTTTATGGTGCCATGAGTTTGTGAAAAGGCGGCTTGGGTACAGCAGATAAGCAGTATAGCAAGGAGTAGTCTCATCATAATATCAGGAGTTCTATCGACAGGTGAAGGTATAGCATTAAGGGTTAATATTGCTGTTTGTGGCTCATTGCTAGCGCCTCTTTTGATGCAAGGTTATTTGAGAGCAGATAAGTGTCCAGCCCACTATTGATTTAGATCATACCAGATGAGCTATCCCTCTTATTTATTGAACAGCAGGGATGTTAAAGGTCGCTGTTTGGCGAATAGCTTCGTAGTCATCGCCCTGAAAGGTCCCGGTGGTTTCTTCAGTATATACCGTCTCGATAACAAACTGGCCTTCCCAGGGCAAAGAAACGGTTATCAGCCCTTCATCATCGGTATACAAGGTCTTGAACCACTGGTCTTTATAGCCAACCTTTACCTCTTGTTCAGCCAATGGTTTTCCTTTGTAGGTTACTTTAAACTGGATGGGAGACTGGCGTTTTAAAGAAGTGCTCTGTACCGGCTGTATAACCAGCTCTTTGCCGGATGTGGAAGCTTTTATCGAGGAATTGGCGCCGTCGGGATTGCCAACACGCACGGTTGCCGATCCAAAAAAGTTGGTTTTTAGAATACCCAAATTGTATTCTCTCCAGTCAACCACCGGGGCTTTTGTAACGCTAAGCGCGAGTTGATAATGGCCTTGTTCCTCAGGTGTAAATTCAGCAGTAAAGTGGTTGCCATTGATGGTGGTCTTTAGCTCTATTACTTCTCCATTCGGTTTGATGAGCGATAGCGTGATGGGACCCACCTCTTTGCTATGCTCTTGAATATTTTCGCGAACTCCGTAAGCATATTCCCCGAGATACACATGTACCGCTTGAGATTGACCCACCTTGCCGGTAGGGGCGGTCTCAATCCACAGATTGTGGGCCATCGCTGGAACTGAAAGAAGAGTGAGCAAAAAGAAAGCTGCTGCTGACTTGGACGTATTCTGGAAGTTCATAATAGAATTTACGGACCTTAGTGTTATGAATTGCTTAGTTGGCCAGTGCCTTTTCAGCTGATTGTCGTATAAAATCAGTGATGAGCGAATCGGGAAGCAGTGTTTGGCCGCTCCATTTAAAATCCAGGTCTTCCAGTCGTTTGGCTACCGCCTGTTCGCGCCCCCCGGAGGAAAGAAAAAGCGGAACCACGATCACATCACCATTTTGTCCGGCCTGGCGCACCAGCGTCCGAAGGTAAACCTTGGCTTGGTTAAAGACCGCGTCGGGGGCGTCGTCGCGGACCGTCAAGGCGAAAATCTGTTTGTAAGGGTTGCCTTCTTTCTGCTGGACCGACTGAATTTTTTGGGTCAGACTTTCCATGGTATTGATCCATTTTTTGTTGTCATCCTCGGCATTGGGGCCGTGCGCTACCAGCAGTACAGTTTCACTGGCGGGATCAGTGCTCAGCGCCTGGATACGCTTCTGAAGGATTTTCGCGACTACGGGATGGTCGTCCAGTGCCGGGGCAATGGTAATCTTGGCCTCCGTTGGTATGGGCTGCAGGTTTTCCGGCGTGTAGAAACGATGCTCTGAGCTGGAGCCCGATGAATGTTGGGATGAATCTTCTTGAATACCCATCATCTGCTTGTACTCGTCGACATGATGCATCAGCGGCATCATGCGCTTTGGCAATGAGTCGCGTTTACCCAGCAGGTAGCGGTTTTGCCGGATAATAGGGCTATAACTGGAGACAAAAAGCTGCACAACGGCAATTTTTGACACTCCTTGTTTCTCAAGCTCCTCTATTCCGTTATGCATCGTTACATAATTTGCCATACCGAAAGCAATTTCAACCTTGTGCTCCTTTTTCAGGGGAGCAGCGGCCTCGATGACGGCCTTATTCCATTCCTCACTCCCGCCGTGGGCCAGTACCAGTACACCGGTATTCTGGGCTTGCAGTGAAATAGCGCCGAGAATGAAGATGATAGCAGTAGTAAGTGCAGATCGTAAATACAACTTCATAAAATTAAAGTGGTTTAGTAATCCTGGCAGGAGCTGGAAGCCTGCCAGGGTTAAGGATTATTTAATAATCAGTTGTTAATTAAGATCGCGTGACCCATCCATCTGGATAGCATACTCAAAGGTGTAATAACGACTGGGCGGCGGATCATTTTGAAATTCCTGGCTCGTCATATCAGGATTCCCTTTATAGTAGTTTAG
>DATGUX010000384.1:0-11624 GCA_035300985.1 Fodinibius sp. | reverse complement strand
GAATAAAGGAACCGTTGCTCAGGTCATTGGACCGGTAGTAGATGTCGATTTTGATCAGGGAGACATCCCAGCCGTACTGAATGCCCTTTATATTGAACGCAAAGATAAATCGAAACTCTACCTTGAAGTAGCTCAGCACTTAGGTGAAAATCGCGTGCGAACGATTGCGATGGACTCAACCGACGGTTTGGTTCGTGAGACCGAGGTAGTCAATACCGGTGCACCTATTTCTATGCCGGTTGGAGAAGACATCAAAGGACGTGTATTCAACGTAGTCGGTGAACCTATTGACGGGATCAAGGCTCCTAAAGGAGATCGACAGTATCCAATCCACCGGCCCGCGCCCGATTTTGAAGAGCTGGCCACATCTACCGAGATGCTCGAGACCGGAATCAAGGTTATCGACCTTCTTTGTCCCTATGCTAAGGGCGGTAAAACCGGCCTGTTTGGCGGTGCGGGTGTAGGCAAAACGGTTCTTATCCAGGAGCTGATTAACAATATTGCTAAAGGACACGGCGGCCTGTCGGTCTTTGCCGGTGTCGGAGAGCGAACGCGTGAAGGAAACGACCTGCTGCGTGAGATGCTTGAAGCAGGTATTATTGACTACGGCGAAGACTTTATGGAAGCCTATGAAAACGGCGAATGGGAGCTGGAAAAAGTAGATCAGGCTGCGCTTGAAGAATCGAAGGCTACTTTTGTATTTGGACAGATGAACGAGCCGCCGGGAGCTCGCGCCCGAGTAGCACTTTCCGGCCTTACGGTAGCCGAGTATTTCCGTGAAGAAGTTTCACGCGATATTCTGCTCTTTATTGACAATATTTTCCGCTTTACCCAGGCAGGCTCCGAGGTATCGGCACTGCTGGGACGTATGCCCTCGGCCGTAGGCTACCAGCCCACACTGGCTACCGAGATGGGTGATCTTCAGGAGCGTATTACTTCAACCAAGAGCGGATCCATTACTTCCGTGCAGGCCGTCTATGTACCGGCTGATGACCTGACCGACCCTGCTCCGGCAACAACCTTTGCGCACTTGGATGCGACCACTACCCTGAGCCGGGCACTCACCCAGATTGGTATTTATCCCGCCGTTGATCCGCTGGATTCTTCTTCCCGAATTCTTGATCCTCACGTTGTTGGCCAAGATCATTATGATACGGCCCAGCAGGTTATTCGAATTCTGCAAAAGTATAAAGACCTGCAGGATATTATTGCTATTCTGGGGATGGATGAACTGTCGGATGAAGATAAAACTACGGTAGCCCGCGCACGACGAATTCAGCGCTTCCTCAGTCAGCCTTTCTTTGTAGCTGAACAGTTTACAGGTCAGCCGGGTAAATACATTAACGTTGATGATACCGTAAAAGGATTCAAGAAGATTTTGGACGGCGAGCTCGATCATCTGCCTGAAAATGCCTTCTACATGGTTGGAACAGTTGAAGAAGCCGAGCAGAAGGGCGAAGAACTTCTGGCTAAGGAGAAAGAAGCTGCAGAATAAGGATAGACCTATGAACAGTTTTAAAGCACAAATTCTTACACCCGAAGGTACGATCTTCGATGATGAAGTGACCGGTGTTAAGCTGCCCGGTACCATGGGCAGCTTTGAGGTCAAGACGCTGCATGCCAATATTATATCAACCCTCGAGATTGGCGAAGTTCTTGTTCGAAAGGCAACAGGGGAGGAGCTTCATTATGCCATAACCGGAGGGCTTGTTGAGGTAGTGGATAATAAACTGAACCTGCTGGCCGAAGCGGCAGAGCTGGTTCCCGAAATTGATATCGAACGGGCCGAGGCTGCCAAAGAGCGTGCTGAGGAACGGCTTGAGTCAGGGAAAGGGGATAAGGAGATTGATGAGGAACGCGCAAAGAAAGCGCTGAAACGAGCCGAAAACAGAATTAAACTTTTTTCTGATATCACCGTCTCTACGCAGTAGCATCTCTGCTGTTACTATTTTATTCAGGAAGGCGATCTCAAAAGGGATCGCCTTTTTTAATTGGTCCCAGCGCGGGCTTTAAAAGGCTGCACTTTAAAATGGATACTATAGCATTTCAGTAAATCTTTAGCCAACAGTATATTCAGCCTTTGGACAAGCGGATGTAAGAGGAGTCACATACGGTCATTCGCATGACTTGCCACATAGTATGGGTGAGCTATATATCGTTATCCTGAGTTGTAAGGATATATCCAACAGCGCTTTCACGGATAAGCCATTCAGATCTGTGGGGCAAAAGAAATAAAATTGAAGCTCGGGCAGCGGGAATAACTCAGGCTTTATTATGGAGCAGGTTTTTTTTTCTAATACTGAACCCTGCCTTTCAGTACAGGATGCGCTCAGTTAACCCAGAAAGGCGTTCAAAGCCCCTGCAGAGTTTTACTGATCTCATGAGCTTGGAGGAAGAACCAAGCTATGCTATGGCATCTACCAGTCGATGCGACCGGTACCCGTATTAATGCCATTAGATTCTCTTTTGCTGGGCATAACAAAGCCGGGCGGTGGCTCGAAGGGTTCAACCCCCCAGTTGGCCTCAGGATCTGTCATCGCTAAGTTGATAAATTTACCTACAATGGGAAGGGCGGTATGGGCGCCCTGACCCGTCCGGCTGCTAACAGGAAAACGAATACGCCGGTCGGAGCCGCCTACCCAGGCACCCATTACAACCTGTGGGGTCAGCCCTACAAACCAGTTATCGGCAGCATTTTGGGTTGTACCCGTTTTGCCGGCTATATCCTGCGTAACATTGTATTTGCTGCGCAACCGAATTCCGGTTCCATAATAACCCGGCCCGCCGCGAATGATGCCCCGCATCATATCGATCATTATGTAGGCCGTTTCAGGGCTGATAACTTCTTGACGCTGTGTAGATTCAAAAGTCTTGATTACGTTTCCGGCTTTATCTTCAATGCGTGTAAGTGCCTGAGGTTCTATATGAACGCCCTCATTGGCAAAGGTGGTATAAGCACTGACAAGCTCCAGCAGAGAAACCTCCGCCGTGCCCAATGCAATAGAAGGATAGGGTTTGACGCCCTCAAGATCGATGCCCATATTTTGAGCCATCTGCTTGATTTTACGGGCTGCCGGGAAAAGGTCTTCAAGTTGATTGGTTTCGGGAGCACCGGCCAGTTCGGGCAACAGGTTTACCGTCACATTATTTAAACTGCGAGCAAGGCCCTCCCGCATCGGTACCATCCCGCCTTGAGCTCCCCCATAATTAGTAATGCGCCAGGTACTTCCATTTTTTTGGTAAAAAACAGGGGGAGTATTAGGAACTTTGTGGTATGGTTTATAGCCATTATCTATAGCAACCGTATAAACAAAGGGCTTAAAAGTAGAGCCGGTCTGCCTTTTGGATTGATAAACATGATCGAATTGAACATTGCTGTAATCTGATCCGCCAATCCAAAAGCGAATCTCTCCGATTTGAGGATCGATGCCAACGAAACCGGCCTGGAGCTGAGTGCGGGCTCGTTTTACGGAGTCAACAAAGGCTTCATCTGCCATAAGTTTTTCCATCACTACCGATCGTTTATCGGTATCATATGTTGAAAATCCGTTTTTATATCGATCCGTTTCCTCAATAAAGCTGGGCAGGAATCCCGGGTAGCGCTTCCAGAGCAGATTCATATAGTCGCCGTTGGAACTGGTCCAGTCATTTACAAAAATAGGCTGCAGAGAGTCAAGTTTTGTCTCCACAGCTTGTTGAGCATTCATCTGTAGGCGCGAGTCGATAGTTGTGTATATCGTGAGCCCGTCGGTATTTAGGTTATAGCCATTTTCTTCGGCCCAATCATCTATCTGCTGGCGCACATACTGCCCAAAGTATTTGCTTTCACTATCAGCTTGGGAGGGCGGATGATAATCCAGGGCAATGTCCTTGGAAACCAGGCGGCTGTAGGAGCTGTCCGCCATAAAGCCTCTTTTATTAAGCTGCATGAGCACAGTATTACGCCTTCGTGCTGCATTTTCCGGATTAATACGCGGATTATAGGTATACACAGCTTGTAACGAACCGATCAGGGTAGCGGCCTCGGAAGCATTTAGTTCCTTGGCATTTTTACCGTAGTGGGTTCGGGCAGCGGACTGAATTCCAAAGGCACTATTGGGAAACTCCACCGTGTTAAGATACATCTCGATGATTTCCCGTTTGGTATAATTATCTTCGATTTCAATGGCCGTGAGCATTTCACGCAGCTTCCGGATGATAGAAAACTCTCGGCCTATCTTCTTATAAAGGTTTCTTGCCAGTTGTTGAGAAATGGTTGAGGCTCCCCGAATATCTCCCGTCGTAACGGCCCCGAATATGGCCGCAAAGATTCCTTGAAAGTCAACTCCCCAGTGTTCATAAAATCGATGATCTTCCGTTGCAATAAGGGCATTAATTGCGTGCTGGGATATTTCATCATAGGGGACAAAGGTTCGGTTTTCAGTATAAAAGCGGGTAAGAACCACGCCATCACGGCTTTTAACTTCGGAAGCCACGGCCGTCTTCGGATTCTCAAGAGCCTGTACGGAAGGCATGCCCGAAAGGAGGTAAAGCATGAAGCCGACCAAAAGAATGAGGCTGATGCCGCCGATAATGCCTGCCCACTGATAGAAAGATTTATTGCTGCTCATATACCATTGATTGAAAATATTAGATCGTTCTGCCGGCTGGCTGTTGTTGTCCTCATTGTCGGCCTTCTGTCGACGATAATCGGGATCGTTAAAGTATCGATCCATCTCATTGTCATAGTCTGAATTGCTCATTTAGTAATTGTTGAATCAAAAGGTTGCAGCGATTGTGTTTCCGGCTTCCAAGAAACGATCTCAAAAGATGATTTATTATAGTAAGCCATCGTTCGATGGGTGCAAAAGGTACCTAAATTTATATAGCATCCGAAGGCAAAATGTTTCCGGCGTGGAATATGATCGTGTCCCGCAATGATTAGATCAGTTTTTGAGCCGGACAGCTGTTGCTTAGCCCAGCCGTCAAGTTTGGAGCCGTCACCGCTTTGGCGATCCAGCCATCGGTTAAGGCGCGAAAAGTACTTCATCATTTGAAGTCCTGCCCGAGGGGGGAATATCCGCTGGTAAAGTCGTATAAAAGAGCTGCTTCTGAGTAGCTGGTGCATGCGGGGACGCGCTAAACCATAGGCCGGTTCCTTAAGGCCGTCCCCATGCAGGAGCAGCAAGTTCCGGTCACCCAGCGACAATTTTAAAGATTCTTCTTCAATGAAAAAGCCGCGGTCGGCCAGGTGCCCTCGGGTCCAGTTATCATGATTGCCGGTGATATAGAGGGTAGGGCCCAGTGCGCGGTTGTATTCTTCAAACCGATCAAGCAGCCGCCGACCTAATGTTGGAATAAAGTGGGGATATTCCATCCAGTAGTCAAAAAGATCGCCAAGGATAGCCAGTTGTATTTCATTGCGCTGACAATAGTTGATCAGCTGCAGCAGTTCGGCCTCAATGCGGTCGTTTTCGGCCTTTGAAAATCCCCCCAGATGTACATCTGAGACAAATAGAAGGGGCGGAGATAACGTTGGCTGCTGCATTATTTGTATAGAAGCTATTTCTTACGGCTGACAATAAAGTCGATAAGCTCTCCAAAGGCCTGTCGATCTTCCGATTCCGGCAGTGTAGCCAGTTCTGCCTGTGCCCGGGAAACGTAATCGTTCATGATGGAACGAGCGTAATCCATGCCGCCTTTTTCGTGCACAAAGGATACAATCTTATCAATATCAGTCTGTTTTTTGTTGCGTTTGCGCATCAGGTATCGAATGTGAATAGTTTCCATGACGGAAGCATTCTCGAGTGCCTTGATGAAAGGGAGCGTGATTTTTCGCTCACGGATATCATTGCGCTTGGGCTTGCCAATATCGCCCATTTCGTAGTCAAAAAGATCATCTCTGATTTGGAAGGCGATGCCGGTATGCAGGCCAATATCGTGCATTTTTTGCTGGTGCCCCGGGTCTGCAGAAGTAGAGATAGCACCGCATTCGCAACAGGCAGCAATAAGGCTGGCGGTTTTTTGAGAAATCACTTTGAAATAATATTCCTCATCCATATTAAAAAGACGGGCCGCTTTAAATTGGCGCAGCTCCCCTTCGCTCATACTCTTAACGGCTTCGGAAAGAACTTTTAGAAGTCTAAACTCATCATAGTTAAGAGCCGTCAGCAGCCCCTTTGAGAGCAGGAAGTCACCCAAAAGTACGCTTGCTTTATTTTTCCAGACCTTGTTGATGCTTAAGAATCCCCGCCGTATCTCGGCATCATCTACTACATCATCGTGGATAAGTGTAGCCGTATGCAAAAGTTCAATCATAGTAGCCGCCACATAACTGCGCTCATTGATATCGCCAAAGAGGCGTGCCGACATAAAAACCAGCGTGGGACGAATTTCTTTGCCTTTTTGCCGAAGCAGATATTGCACAATTTTGTCGAGCACAAATACATCGGTCCGGAGCGCTTTTTTATAGAAAGAGCGGAAGTCAGCCAGATTATCCGAAACGGGTCGGGTAATCTGCTTAAGCGTTTTTTTCTCCTTTCCTTTGAAAGAAGTAACTTCTTTTAGCTGCGTGTCAATCATGGACCGGCCTGATATGGCTTGCTGTTAGTGCTGAAAAACAAAGTAGAAATTAATAAATATTCAGGTTTTAAACTCTTATCATTTCTGATACCTTTGGGCTGTGAAATATAGAATTTGAATGAGTCATTACTAAATCTTTTCAAGAATTATGACGGATGTAGATATTAGCTGTGCTCGATCGTTTTTATCGGACCAGGAGTACGGTGAGAGCTTACACGAGGCGGAAAAAGCCTTTCAGACGGTGCAGAAGAGAACCGGCCCCGGCGCAGAGTGGCTCGGCTGGCAATCGCTGTTGGCCGATCCCAATGACGCCGTGCTTGAGCAAATAGATCGTTTGGCAGGGACTATCCGTGAGGACGCTGATGTGTTTATTGTGTGCGGTATCGGCGGGTCTTATTTAGGAAGCCGCGCCGTAATCGATGCGCTTTCCTCCTTCTATGGCCCTGCCAAACCGGAAATTCTATATGCCGGCCATCAAATGAGCGGACAATATTTGCAGGAGTTACTCACCTATCTTGAGCAGCCGACTGCGGAAGGCAAACCCAAAAGCGTTTATCTGAATGTAATCTCCAAGTCAGGCACAACACTCGAAACGGCTCTGTCTTTTCGTGTGCTGCGGCAATGGATGAAGGAAAATTATGAGGACTCAAGCGAACGAATTATTTGTACGACCAGCCGTGAGGGCGGGGCACTCAATAAATTGATCGAAGAACGTCATTATCAGAAGTTTATCATTCCCGATGATGTGGGCGGACGTTTTTCAGTGCTGACTCCCGTGGGGCTGTTGCCAATAGCCGTGGCGGGTATTGACATCCGGACGTTGTTTTATCAGGCTGTTGCTGAATATGAAGCGCTGGAAAAGAATCCGCAGGAACTACTTGCCTATGCGGCTGTAAAACACGCTCTGTACCAAAAGGGCAAGAAGATTGACCTTCTGGCTACCTTTGAACCTCAGCTGGAGGGACTTTGTGGGTGGCTGCAGCAGCTGTTTGGAGAAAGTGAGGGCAAGGCCGATAAGGGCATGTTTCCAGCTAAAAGCGTGTATTCCACCGATCTGCATAGCCTGGGACAATTTGTTCAGCAGGGTTCCCGCACGATGATGGAGACTTTTATAACGGTAGAAAGGGGCAAGGAATCTGTGACCGTGGCCAAACAGGAAGGTAATCACGACGGCTTAAACTATTTGGCCGGACAGTCTTTTAAGGATATTAACAGTCGGGCGCTGGAGGGGACCCGCCAAGCCCATTATGAAGGAGGCGTACCCTGTGTCACCGTTACACTTGATCGGCTCAATGAGCAGAATATTGGTGAATTTATTTACTTTTACGAACTTTTTACGGCCACTTACTGCTATGCTTTGAGGGTCAACCC
This sequence comes from Fodinibius sp., assembly GCA_035300985.1. Classification (GTDB taxonomy): domain Bacteria; phylum Bacteroidota; class Rhodothermia; order Balneolales; family Balneolaceae; genus Fodinibius. The sequence continues at coordinate 3,692 of DATGUX010000384.1, read as the reverse complement.
TTTTGATCAGCCCGGCGTAGAGCTATATAAAAAGAAAATGTATCAACTGTTGGGAAGGCAATAAAACAATGAGTCAGCAACAATCATTAGGTGAGGATATACCAACCGACAATCTTAAATTTATTTCTGTGGCAGGTAATATTGGTGCGGGAAAATCGTCCCTCACGGGTTTACTTGCCAAACATTTTGGCTGGCAGCCTTTTTATGAATCAGTGGATGATAATCCCTACCTTGCAGATTTCTATGATGATATGCGCCGGTGGAGTTTTAACCTGCAGATCTTTTTTCTGTCGAGCCGTTTTAGGCATCAAAAACAGATGCTCGAGCAGGAAGGGCGGTTTGTACAGGATCGTACGATCTATGAAGATGTCGAGATTTTTGCGAAAAATCTGCATAAAATGGGTTTAATGAGCGATCGCGACTTTAACAACTATGAGGCACTTTTTGCTGAGATGGTTCGTTATTTGAGGCCACCCAGTTTGCTCATTTATATACGCGCACAGGTGCCAACCCTTGTACGACAGATACAACAGCGCGGGCGAGATTACGAGAATACGATCCGTATTGAATATCTGGAGCGCCTAAACCGCCTGTATGAAGATTGGATTGATCGCTACCCGCATGAAAAGCTTATTATCGATTCTGACAACCTTGATTTCGTAAACAGTGATGAAGACCTTGGGCGTATAATTGAGCTGATAGAACAGCGGTTGTTCGGATTATTTAATTGATTGCAGGTCAATTTAAATATTGATATCTTTGCACGTTGCTATGAGTAGCTCAAAACTTACATTTAAAATCGTTGAGATACCCGAAGAGGAAAGTCGGCGAACAGCCGAGCTTAGGGGTGAAGATCTGGATCTGTCTCCCTATGAATTTCGGGGAGGAAGGATCGATCTGCAATTTTATCGCACGCTTCACTTTATACGGGTGAACTTTCACGTAGATGCCGATGTAGAATTGGTATGTGACCGTTCGCTCGAGGAGTATATACAACCGATAGCGTCTGACTATGAGGTTCTTTTTAAGGTTGACGTGCAGGAAGAAACGGAGGATGAAGACGGAGCCGTCCGGCGATTTGATTTTTCCTCTAACACTCTTAGCATAGAAGAAGAGGTGCGGGATACCGTTATGCTGAATATTCCGGTTAAAAGTCTGCATCCTAAATTCCTTGATGAAGAGGGCAACCCAAAGGAGTTTGAAACTAAAAAATTTGGTGATATTCAGCAGGAAGATGATGCCGAGGCAATAGATCCGCGGTGGAAAAAATTGAAGGAACTTAAGAATTAACTGAAACACGATATAGTATTATACAATGGCACAACCAAAAAGAAGACATTCCTCTTCGCGAACTAATAAGAGACGTTCACATCATAAAATAGCCGAACCAACTCTCGCAGAATGCCAGAATTGTGGAGCTTACCATAAGTATCACCACATTTGTGCCGAATGCGGGTTTTATCGCGGCCGGCAGATATTAGACGTCAACAAATAATTTCACCTTAAATACTTATCTATGGTTATTGCTGTTGATGCTGTGGGAGGGGATCATTATCCCCAAAGTCCGGTTCAGGGTGGCATTGCTGCCGTTAATGAAGCCTCTGATTTGACGGTGGTTCTGGTAGGTCCTGAAAAGATGATAAGGGAGGAGCTTGCAAGCCAGGAAGAGCCTTATGATGATAAACGTATTATCGTGCATGATGCTCCCCAAATTATCGAAATGAATGAATCTCCGGCATCTGCGGTAAAAACCAAGCAAAATTCTTCTATTGTCAAGGGCATAGCCATGCACAAGGCCGGGAAGTGTGATGCATTCGTCAGTGCCGGTAACACCGGTGCGCTGCTGGCTGCTTCTACCTTTCTTTTAGGGAAGCTTGAGGGCGTATCACGCCCGGCCATATCGGCAGTTTTTCCGACGAAAAAAGGGCAGCGGCTGATGATCGATGTTGGTGCAAATCTTGAGGTTCGTACCGATATGTTTTATCAGTTTGCCCAGATGGGTTCTATCTATGTGCGAGAAGTTATGGGCGTTGATAACCCCACCGTCGGGCTCCTTAACATCGGTGAGGAGAAGAAGAAAGGTACAGAAGGCCTCAGAGAAGCACATAGTGAGCTGGTCAGTCTGCCTAACTTTGCAGGTAATATTGAAGGCAACGATATCTTCGATGCAAAATCGGATGTATTTCTGTGTGATGGCCTGGTTGGTAATCTGTTGCTTAAATTTGGAGAATCAGTTCCCAATGCTTTGGAAGCCTTTATAAAGAAAGGTGTTCAACGGCTTAATCTGGGCGCGGAAGAGGCACAACTGGTCGGTAAGGTATTGAAAGCTTCACTGGCAGAGTTCAATCCGGATCATGTCGGTGGCGTTCCATTTCTGGGAGTAGACGGCATAAGTATGGTCGGCCATGGCAGTAGCTCGAAGCTGGCGGTAAAAAATATGATATTAAGTGCCGCCAAGTGTGTGCAGCACAATGTCAATGACAAGATTGTAGCATCTCTTAATTAAATTAGCCCTTTTGCATGGCGCAAACAAAACAAGCAAGAATTACAGCGGTAGGCCACTATCTGCCTGAGGATCGACTGACCAATAGCGATCTTGAAGCGATGGTGGATACCAATGATGAATGGATTCGCACCCGCACAGGTATTAAAGAACGTCGTATTTTAAAGGATAAAGATAAAGCCACCGCTTTTATGGGAGCTGAGGCTGCAAAAGAAGTTCTGAAGCAGCGCAATATAAGTCCCAAAGAGATTGATGTTATTATCGTTGCCACGGTAACACCTGATTACCTGTTCCCGGCTACAGCCTGCTTAGTTCAGAAAGAGCTTGGAGCCGTTAATGCTTTTGGCTATGATCTTTCCGCTGCTTGTTCGGGTTTTCTATTTGCTCTGAGCAACGGGGCGAATCAGATTGAGTCAGGCCGGGCTGAAAAAGTGTTAGTGATTGGAGCCGATAAGATGAGCTCAATCATAGATTATACCGATCGGTCAACCTGTATTCTATTCGGCGACGGGGCCGGTGCTGCGTTGCTGGAATCTTCTGAAGATGAAACGGGTATTATCGATTATATTCATCATACTGATGGAGATACCGATGGGGCTCTCTATCAGCCGGCGGGCGGAAGTTTAAATCCGGCTGATGAAAATACCGTTGCCCGGCGTCTGCACTATGTCAAGCAAGACGGACGGACCGTCTTTAAGAAAGCAATTGTTGGAATGGCTGATGTCATTGAAGAAATTATGGAACAGAATGGCCTTTCTGCCAATGATGTGGATTGGCTTGCGCCTCACCAGGCAAACCTGCGCATTATTGAGGCTACTGCTAACCGAACGGGTTTGAACAGGGATCGGGTGATGGTCAATATCGATAGATATGGTAATACCACCGCCGCGACTATCCCGCTCTGCCTGTACGACTGGAAGGAAAAGCTCAATCACAATGATAATATAATTCTTGCTGCTTTTGGCGGGGGTTATACATGGGGTTCACTTTATCTTAAATGGGGGATCAAATAATATATGGCTACTGCTTATTTATTTCCGGGACAAGGTTCGCAATCCGTTGGAATGGGAAGGGACCATTTTGAAAATAATGATATCTTTGCCAAATATGTGGATAGGGCTAATGAGGTGCTGGGTTTTGATCTTAAACAGATTATGTTTGAAGGCCCGGCCAAAAAACTGAAGCAAAC
>DATGUX010000383.1:0-3194 GCA_035300985.1 Fodinibius sp. | reverse complement strand
TTTGTTGCAGCGATTCCGCCACATCTACACCAGTGCCTACCGGAAAACAAAACAACTTTACAGCAGTATGGTCGAAGCTTTTTACGTGCGTCATTATAACCTTTCTCCTATGTTTGCTCAATTATATGGGTAATGTCAGGGTTAAGGGGTGTGTTATTTTGTCAGATGCGAAAATAATTACTCATTTTCTTTTTAACTGGTAAACACATTAACAGATACTATTTTGGGGCGGAATAAGGAAAGTCCCTTCCAATCCGTGCAGATCTGTGGCTAATCGGAAAGGATGTTCTGGGCTGCTATCCAGCCCGTTGTCCAGGCCGACTGGAAATTGAATCCGCCCGTGATGCCGTCAATATTAAGCACTTCGCCGGCAAAATAGAGATTGGAGCAGTTTTTGCTTTCCATAGTCCCTATATTGACCTCATTCAGCGGGATGCCGCCGCTGGTCACAAACTCATCTTTATAAGTAGTTTTGCCCTGGATATCATAGCGGGCATTGGCAAGACCCTGGGTTAAAAGATGGATCTGCTTATTGGAAAGTTCGGCCCATCGTTTTTGGCTATCTGTTTCGGTTAGCTTGAGCAGGCGTTTCCAGAGCCGATTGGGAAGGGGAAAGCGATCTTGTTTGTCGACCTGCTTGCGGGCGTTACTCTCCCGCAGCTCGTTGAGCCGGCTGCGCACCTGCTGTTCATTCAAGGGATGCAGCCAGTTCACCTTAATGACAAAGCGGTACTCCTGATCATAAAGATAACGGGCGGCCCAGGCAGAGGTTTTGAGCACGGCCGGACCGCTGAGCCCCCAGTGGGTGATGAGCACCGGACCGCTATGCTGAAAGTTGGTGCCCTCAATAGAAACCGACGCTTCTTTGACAGAGATGCCTGCCAAGTCCTCAAAAATTTTATCCCTGAAGTTGAAGGTGAAGAGCGAAGGCACCGGTTTAATGATTGTATGACCAAGATCGCGCAGCCAGTCGTAGGTGCTGCTTCGGTTGGAGCCGCCGGTAGCAATGACCACGGCATCGGCGGTCAATGGTTCTTGCCTGCGAATGTTTAGGAGGTAGCGGCCGTCAGCATTTGGGCTGATGGTCTCGACGCGCGTTTTGGTGCGCACCTCAACATCGTGCTTCTGTGCTTCCGACTTCAGGCAGTTGATGATGGTAGAGGAGTCATCGGTGACGGGAAATATGCGTCCGTCGCTCTCGGTTTTCAACTCAATACGGCGCTCTTGAAACCATGCGACGGTATCTCTGGCCTGGAACTGCTCGAAGGCCCAGCGCAGCTCTTTACGTCCCCGCGGATAGGCTTTGGAAAACAGCTCCGGATCATAAGAGTGATGCGTGACATTACAGCGACCGCCGCCCGAAATGCGCACTTTGGAAAGCACCTCCCGACCCCGCTCAAAGATAACAACTCGAAGATTCGGATATAAGCGGGCCGCATTGACGCCGGCAAAGAAACCGGCGGCTCCACCGCCTACAACTGCTAATATTTTTTTACTCATTCCTCTTGGGATTGGCTGTTACACTTCCACATATTCTGCTGTTACTTCCCGGCCAAAAAAGATGGAGGCATGATGCTCAAAAAGATTAGGAGCATCGGTCGTTAAGAACCTTCGGGTGCCGTTCTGAGAGCAGCGCTCCTTTATTTCGGGATGCCGTTGCAGGTAATCCTGGAGACTGGCAGCCACGATAGGGCCCTGACTGAGCACGGACACATCATCATCCAAATATGCCTGAATCTTAGGCATCAACAGGGGATAGTGTGTACAGGCCAGCAAGAGGGTATCGATACCGACAGAGCGCTGTTGTATTTGGTCAAGGTATTTTTCTACAAAATAATCGGCCCCGGGGCCGTCGTGTTCATGGTTCTCGACCAGCGGCACCCACATAGGACAGGCCTGCTGATAAACCGACAGCTGGGGAAATTGATGATCAATCTCCATGGTATAGGAGTCCGACTGTATGGTCCCCGTCGTGCCTAACACGCCAACATGGCCGCTATTAGAATGCAGGCCAATAACCTCTGCAGTAGGCCTTATCACGCCCAACACCCGTTTCTGTGGCGCAATTTGGGGTAAATCTCGTTGCTGGATGCTACGCAGGGCTTTAGCGGAAGCCGTATTACAGGCCAAAATTACCAGGCTGCATCCCTGCGAAAAGAGATACTTCACGCAATGCAGCGTGAACCGGTAAATAGATTCGAAAGAGCGATTGCCGTAGGGCGTTCGCGCGCTGTCGCCTAAATAGAGATAATCATAGGAGGGCAGTCGGTCGGTAATATCTTTCATTACCGTCAGGCCGCCGACTCCCGAATCAAAAATACCAATAGGAGCTTCTTGGTTCATGCAGCTAATAGAGCGTTAAAAAGTTCCTTGAAAGGTAGAAAGAAGTGCAAAGCATTTAAAAATTAAAATGGAAGATTTTTTTTCATTTATCACGTATTTATCACCGGTAAAGGGTGCTAATTTAATTTCTGGGCAATAACGACCGTCTTTTTAAAAGCCTTGTCGTTTCCAATAGCGCTGTCAATAGCTTCAAAAACGATGATATAGATTCCAATACGGTTGCGCCGGCCGCCATCGCGGCGCCCGTCCCAGATCAGCCGGCCTTCAAAACCGGCCGGTTTGCCGTCGGCCAGTTCTTTGATGTGCCGCCCGTAGCGATCAAAAATATTCACCCGCAGCAGGTAGTCCGGCTGGTCCAGTTTATAACTGATGATTAGATTATCTTCGTAGCCGTCATCATCGGGAGAAAAGGGATTGGGAGCAAAGCTTATACCCACTTCTTTGGGCGGTTCGATATTTTCCTGATAGATAGAATTTTCTGCTTTGGGCGTACCGCCGTTGGAATCTACGCTGGAGCTCCAATTTGCCGGGTCATTACTTGAGCCATCGGGTGTGATGCGTTCCAGGGCAATGCCGCGCGTGTCAATGAGGTTTGGATTGTGCCATTCCTCGCTATAATGCACTGAATCAATGATAGCACCCGTACTGTCAGCAATATAAGCAGCGTCGCCGGTAGCGGCCAAACTCAGGCTGCTGCGTTCTATGCGCATGATTTCCCGCATATTGGTCATATTCAGTTCAAAGAAAGTAACGGTCCTGGATTGGCTAAAGTCTGCTGCCTCATCGGCATGAATAAGCACTGTTTCCTGCGGTTTTACCCATTTTGCGGTGGTAGATACCGGCTGGAGTTT
>DATGUX010000382.1:0-4792 GCA_035300985.1 Fodinibius sp. | reverse complement strand
ACATTCCAGAACTCATTCCAGTCAATCTCGCCGAACTCCCAGTGTTCGGTTTCTTCATTAAAGGTCAGCTCGGGATCAGGAATTTCAAGCCCCACGGTGTGGGCTTCCTGCACGTGGCGGTCCACAAAGCTTTGGCGCAGCTCATCGTTGGTTTTGGATTTTACGCCCCACTCGATCAGTTCTGCACTATTGGGTGAATCATCATCGTGGGGACCGAACATCATGAGCGTAGGCCACCACCATCGATTTACGGAATCTTGTATCATCTCCTGCTGCTCCGGCGTGCCGTCAGCCATTGTGGCCACCATTTCATAGCCCTGTTTTTTGTGGAAACCTTCTTCCTTGCAGATGCGCACCATCGCCCGGGCGTAGGGCCCGTAGGAGTTTCGGGCCAGCATCGTCTGATTAATGATGGCCGCGCCATCCACCAGCCAGCCGATAACGGCCACATCCGCCCATGAAAGGGTAGGATAGTTAAAGATACTGGAATATTTGGCTTTACCTTCCAGCAGCTGGTCGATTACTTCCTGCCGGCTGGCGCCCAGCGTTTCGGTGGCGCTGTACAGATACAGACCGTGGCCGGCCTCATCCTGAACCTTGGAGAGGAGGATCATCTTGCGACGCAGGGAGGGTGCCCGGGTAATCCAGTTGCCCTCCGGCAGCATGCCCACAATTTCGGAATGCGCATGCTGCGACATCATCCGGATGAGTTGCTGACGATAGCGGTCGGGCATGGCATCTTTGGGCTCTATGGTATCGCCATTGTCAATTCGTTCCTGAAACTGTTGATTCCTCTTTTCTTTTTCCATAACGCAATGCGGTTCATGAAAATTGACCTAATGCAACATATATACGAACAATATATTAAACAAATGCATTCGTGTTTTGGCCGTTAGTTATTCGTGATTAGGGAATTCAGGTATTGTACTACCCCCGAAATAGCTTACCAAGCATTTGCGAGAACCGAAAGTGGCAGAAAATCAGGTTGAAATTTATATGGGTGGAAGAATTCTCCTGGGGTTGACCAAATTTCGGAAGTTTCCCAACCAGACTATCCTTAGTTATAAAAAGGGCGGGCTGAGTGAGCGGATAATAAAAAATCAGTAATGTGGCAATTAGTTTCCGCTTATTAGAACAGCAAGCCAGTTATCTGATCTAAATTTCGATTTTGGGTTTTCATAGCGGAATTTTCTGCTTTGTGACGTTTTATATTTCGGAGGTTGGCTTTAGGTTCGGAAAAATAAACCTTGGTCTTAGTATTGAGGTGCTATCCTTCCGAAAATGTAAACTCATAAAACGGCTGCCACCGGGTATAGTCGTGTTTAAGCAAGAAGATACTGTTCACCTCAAAAACGTAATCAAAGGATCGGTCTTTAAATTCTTGCCACGCCTGTTGGAAATTTTCAGAACTTAAATCCCGAAATGCCACGGTCATATGCGGTGTCAGGTTTTTGGGTCGTGCCGATTTGCTGCTGAAACCCATTTCATTCTGCAGGTGCTCTACGAGATTGCCGTGCAGCATTTTCATAGCTGATGGATCCTTTACATCAATAAAGATTACATCATCGCGAAAATGATTGAAGCCGGACAGCGATAACGTAAAAGGTCTTTGCTCGTCAGCAAAGTAGATAAGCTGCGGGATGATGATTTCCTCCTGCTTTTCTGGAATTTTGAAAGGAGCTATAAGCGTGAAATGCGCCGGACGTTTATAGGCTTCCTTACTGTCATATCTGTCCGCAAATTCCTTTTTGACCGCCTGCACCTTCTGGGCTAAAGGTGGGGGCAGTAAAATTGCCAGGAAGTATAATCCTTTTTTCAAAACAGGCTTATATTAAAAAATTATTGGCTCATTTTCTCCGCTGCAAGAAGCGCCTGATACACATTGACTACGCCATTAGAGGCTGAAAGAGCGGCAAAAGGCTTGACCGGAGTGTCTGCGCCACGATCATTGGGGACAATGACCATCTGACTGGCATAAGGAGTTACATTTTCCATAATTAATGTGCGCACCTGCGCTGCCGTTAAATCCGGATAATAAGCCATAATTAAAGCAGCAGTTCCGGCTATTACGGGAGAGGCCATGCTGGTTCCCTGGTTTCGCTTATATTTATTATCTGGCATCGTGGAATAGATATCTACGCCGGGTGCAAACAGATCTACTCTTTGATCGCCGTAGTTACTGAAGGTGGCCACGAAATTAGAGTCAGGTTTCCAGGAACTGGCCCCGACGGAGAGCCACAGGTCGGCAGTAGCGTTTCCTTTAAAATAATCGCCGTAGGTATCGGTAGGGTAGTTAGCTGTGTAATCGGAGTTTTCCGAAGAATTACCGGCCGCATGCACCATCAGTACGCCCTGTTGATCAGCGTATTGGATAGCCTCATCTACGGTTTTCTTAAAGGGAGAATAGCCTTTGCCAAAGCTCATATTAATAATATCAGCGCCATTATCCACGGCATAGCGGATAGCATTGGCTACGTCCTTGTCGCGCTCATCACCGTCGGGAACGGCGCGGATGGCCATAATACGTGTACTGGTGGCAATACCTTTGATTCCAATATCATTGTTGCGGTCGGCAGCAATAATGCCGGCAACGTGCGTGCCGTGGCTGGCATCGGGACCTACCACATTGGCATTACCGTAATATCGCTCGGAAGTATCCTCATAATTATCGCCGACAATATTACGGGGATTAAAATCGGGATTGTAGCCGTATTTAGCGTGATTGTAGATCGATTCTTTTTGATCGGCAATGAGGGTGGAGTCGATATCGTTTTCCAGCACATAGCTCATCACGTTCTTTGCAAATGCCTGCTGCTGGTCCTGAGGTTCCAGGCTCTGAAGCTGCCGGTAGGTGTAGGTGGTATCTCCATAGTGAGAGCGTAAAATACGCTGTGCCTGTTTCATGCTCTCTTCCAGTGACTGGATGTTGTTATATCGTTGACTCAGCTCGTCAATCTTATCCTTATAGTCTGAGCGTATTTTTCGATAGTATCCATACTGTTCCTCTTGGGAGGCGCTCAATTGGGTAGTATCCGTATTGGCAAATTGTGGGTGTAGTTTACTGTAGATACGGGTCAGTTCAAAGGTATCGTGGTTTACATTCTCACCGTCGGCTCCGCCTATAAAGTTCCATCCGTGGATGTCATCAACATAGCCGTTTTTATCGTCATCTTTGCCGTTGTCGGCTACCTCATCCTTATTCGTCCAAAGCACACCGGCCAGATCCTCATGATGGATGTCCACACCGCCGTCGATAACGGCCACGATCACTTCTTTTTGCGGAGCTTTTCCTTTTAGGATAGTCTCATAAGCGCGCCGGCTGCTAATGCCCCGGAATTGAGTTCGTTCCTCATCCAGGCGATACCAGTTTTTAGGCGCCTGTTGGAGCGAGTCGAAGTTGACTGGTTGTTGCCGCTCAATGGGTTGCTGCCGGCTGACCTGCTCGGTGGTGGAACAGCTGTAAAGAGTTACGGAAAGTAAAACAAGAAGTAAAATTCGATTAGACATACAAATAAAATTAGGCTGAGGTTCGTAAACTATGCAGTTATTACTCTATTCCCGCTACGGCTTTATTAAACCGATCGGCAGCGGATTGCAAAGCGGTATGGATGCCGTCAGCAGTCGTTGAGGATAGCCAGTGGCCGGCCTCACTCTGATAAAAGGAAAGATAATCACGCATCGCTTTATCATCAACATTATAGAACATAAGAGAAGCCTGATCAATGACTCCCTGATCTATCTGTGACTGAATCTGTTGGCGGTAATTTTGGACGATGCCGTCAATTTGTGTTTCTGTCAGATTGCGGCTGCTCAGCTTATTAAAAGCAGAAAGAATAGATCGAAAAATAATAGTTTGTGATTTCATTGTTGTCTTATTTGCCGAAGTAGTCTCCGCCAATTCTTGCAGAAGGTTCTTACGATCTGTATTGATCGGATCTTGCTCCATTTCATACTGGTGTACGATTCGTTCACGCTCGCCCTGCAGGGTATAGAAACGCTTCTTTTCATCAAGCATTTTATCGGTTAGAGGCTTGTTTAGCCAGTTAATTGTTGAAGTAGCTAAAGCCGGATCATATTGTCTATTAAAGATGGTTTTAACTTCCTTTATAAGCTGGCCTGCAGCAAAGGCCTGATCGAACTGTGCGACCATTTGGCTTATCTTTTTATCAGAAAGGTTAAGCGGATTGCTTTTTATCTGCTTCCTGACATCTGATGTCGTCTCATCAAGTTGTTGCTCTACCGCTGTTTGGGATATCAAATTTTGGATAGCAGAGTCAGGGGCGGCCGTCTGTGCAGATACCCAAAATGGAGAGCAAAGAAAAAGTAGAAAAATGGCAGTTCTAAAAGATGAAAGCATCATAAAGACCTTAGCAGTTGGGTTTTAAATTCCATAGCAAAGCTACATATAATTTGGAATCACTAAAAGCCGTTTAAGCAGATAGTTCAAATATTTTAGTCAAGATTGATCGAAATATTTGATGCCGAAGTGAGGCAAAAATATAGAATCTAACTGGATTATTTCTATTCTATCCTTAAATTAAACACATGCTTAAGGATTTTATTATTATCATATTATCCTGCTTTTTCCTTTTCGTTTCTTTAACCTGCTATGGTCAGGGACAGATTGCACCTGTTACCGACAGTCTCCGGGGGCAGCTCCAAAACACCAGCGGAGAGCAGCATATAGAGGTCCTTCTTGAGCTGAGCGGGCAGCTTCGACGATCAGATGTTGATTCCGCCATGGCCTATGCCCGGAGAGCACTGGCCGAGTCGCAACAGATGGCTAATGAAA
>DATGUX010000381.1:0-5800 GCA_035300985.1 Fodinibius sp. | reverse complement strand
GACCACCCACGATGCAGGTGATAAAGTAACCGAGAAAGACGCCACGCTTGCAAAAACTATAGAGTCATTGTATAACCATTAAGCTGCATGAATTACTTACACGATCTTAGCGCTTTTTTGCCGGGCATAATTGTTGGTTTTTCCGGCCTGATAGTTTTACTAATCGATGCTTATAAAGATGATCATGATGCCATCTACGGGCTCTCAGTAGTGGCATTAACGGCCGGGTTGGCCTTATCTATTCTTGATATGTTCGGGCCCACCGGCGAGGCCTTTTCCGGGATGATCACCTATGGCGGGATTTCTGCCTTTGGAAATGCAGTTATTTTATTTGGTTCCCTCTTCTGTGTACTGATCTCGCGGGAGTATCTCAAAGCCATCGAGCATGATTTTGGTGAAGTGTATGCCCTGATGCTCTTTGCAACCACCGGCATGCTTGCGCTGGCCAGTGCGAACAATCTTATTATGATCTTTATCGGACTCGAAACGATGTCCATTTGCCTCTATGTGCTGGCGGGACTGGTTAAGAGCAGAAAGACCGGCGCTGAAGCAGCACTGAAATACTTTCTGCTCGGCGCCTTTTCAACAGGATTTTTACTTTACGGCATGGCGCTGCTTTACGGAGCTACAGGCTCGCTCAGTCTGCCGGAGATTGCCGCCAATGCCGGCACGGATCTGCTGTTTTTAGCCGGAGCGGGCTTGCTGCTGGTTGGCTTCTTTTTTAAAGTATCGGCCGTTCCTTTCCACATGTGGACCCCCGACGTTTATCAGGGTACGCCTACGACCATTACCGCTTATATGGCTACGGCATCCAAGTCGGCCGCCTTCCTGGCCCTGATGGTGATCGTATCTAAAATGCTGCCCGCAGAGAACGGACAATGGTCCGAAGTGCTGAAAGTTATTGCCATCATCACTATGATATTAGGCAACGTTATTGCGATTGTTCAGGATAATATAAAACGCATGCTGGCCTACTCAAGTATTGCCCATGCCGGTTATTTATTGGTGGGGCTGGCGGCCGGCACGCCGGAAGGCTACAGCGCCGTGCTGTTTTACCTGCTTGCCTATTCCATCATGAATGTAGGAGCTTTCGGCACGGTGGCCTACTACGAGCGGCAGCAGGGGATGGACTTTACGGATGTCAACAACTATGCCGGTATTGGCTTTAAGCGCCCCCTAATGGGCGTGCTTCTGTCTATCTTTCTATTTTCACTGGCAGGCATTCCGCCGCTGGTAGGTTTTTTTGGTAAATACCTGGTTTTTGCTGCAGCCATCAACGCCGGCATGGTAGGGCTTGCCATTGTAGGGGTGCTGGCCAGTGCCGCCAGCCTGTACTACTATCTGCGCCCGATGGTGTATATGTATTTCCGGGATCCGCACAAAGATACCCCCTTCGTTAAAGCCGGATTTATCTTTAAATACAGCCTTATTGTACTTGCTATACTGACGATCTATTTTGGCATCGCTTTTGGCGGGCTGCACAGCCTGCTGTCGTCCTATTACAGCGGCGACTGGATGGCACTGCTTTTCTAAATCCCTCCAGTCAATTGCTGTCAAGGCCGGGGACATTATTTTATGCTCTTCTATTGTAATTTACAGGAGAAAACACTATCTTTGCGCACCTGCTGGCGAGCGAAAGTCGCTACGCCGGCTGTTCCAAAATGGAAACAACCAAAGGAAATATATACCAATGAGTAGAAACTATTACGAGCTAACCTATATTTTAAATCCCGTTCTTGACGATGAGAAGCATGAAGAGATCATCGAAAAGTATACGGAACTAATCCGTGACAACGGCGGAGAGGTCGATGAAGTAGATGAATGGGGGAACCGGAGCTTTGAATACGAGATGGATGATAAATCGAGCGGTTATTATGTGAACGCTTATTTTACGGCTCCCGGCGAACTGATTGAAAAGCTGGAGCGGGCCCTCCGCATTAGTGATCACGTGATGCGTTATCTGACGCTTAAATACGACGCGAAAATGATGCGCCATCGCGACCTTCAGCGAAAAAATGCCGTGCCTACGGTCTTCGTTGATGAGGAAGATGAAGAAAGCGAAGAAGACGAAGATTAGTCACCTCTCCATTTAACTAAAGAATTTATATTATGATTAAGAATCCATCACATCCGAAGAAGGGACAGATAAAAACCCGGCAATGTAAGTTTACCAAGGCCGGACTTGAGTATATTGATTATAAAGATACAGAGCTGCTGCAGCGGTTTATGAACGACCAGGGAAAGATTCTTCCCCGTCGTGTAACCGGAACCAGTGCTAAGTATCAGCGCCAGCTCTCGCGTGCGATCAAACGAGCCCGTTTTTTGGGTATGGTTCCATATGTAGCAGACAACCTTCGATAAAAAATATATTCTATTTCCATGGCTAATAAATACATGAAGTTAATTTTACGAGAAGATGTCGAAAAGCTCGGTGATTCCGGGGACATCGTGGAAGTTAAAGCCGGTTTTGGCCGCAACTATCTTATCCCGCAGGGTAAAGCTATGATGGCTACTGCTGGGGCAATGAAGCAGTTAGAGCGTATGAGGGAAAAAGCTGAAAAACGCGCTGAACTTACAATTGAGAAGGCCCAGAAGATGGCCGAACGGCTTGAAACGACCTCGGTTACCATTCCTGTGGCAGTCGGTGAAGATGAACGTATTCACGGTTCTGTGACCAATCAGGATGTGGCTGAAGCACTCGCACAACGTGATCTTGCGGTCGAGAAGCGTAAGATTTCCCTGGATCAGGATATCAAAACACTGGGTGAATATACGGCTACCGTAAGTCTGATCGGCGAAATACAGTCGCAAATAAAAGTTTGGGTAGTCAAGCAATGACCTGAGGACCAGCCGGATGATGAAAAATATACTGTTATATTTTATGGGGCTAAGCACTTTATTGATGGTTGCCCCATTTTTTGTTCAGGCGCAGACGCCCGATCCCGTGACCTTTACCGTGGAGGAGGCACCCCAAGGGCTCAAAGCAGGGCAGGAAGCAGAGCTAAAGGTGCGAGCCTCTCTTGAGGGCAACTGGTACCTCTATTCCATAGCCAATGATCCGGAAGCGGGTCCTTACCCAACGAAATTCAACTCCGCCAACCCTTCAATGACTATAGCGGGCGAGGTGACGGAGTCGAAGCCCAAGGTTGAGATGGACCCCAATTTTAACACCGAACTGGGCCGGCATTCCGGCCAGGCGGTATTTACCATTCCGGTTGTCTTTTCGAAGCAGGCCGAAGGCAGCACAATGATTGACCTGGAAGTGCTCTATCAGGCTTGTAATGATAAGGTGTGCCTGCCGCCCCGAACAGAATCGATCATGCACCCCATAACTGTTAACGGCGAGGAAGGGGAGAAGTGAACGTCTTTTTTTGAGTAAGCGATATAATATAATGTAAATTCTGCTTAGCTTAGAAAAACCCTATTCTTCGGTTTAGTTTAATGTAAAACCTGCTCATATTGCCTCCTGAAATACAGGGCATCAGCTGATTTATTTGTGATACTTAGTGCAACTATTATAAAGCCGCTCGCACAGAACGACGGTCAAAAAGTTGGTAATGCCGGAATTCAATAAATGTTGACTCGCCGCGGAAGCCTGCAGCTAAAGGTAAAATAGATAGATAAAGCTGTATTTATTGACCTTACAGGATGTCAGCGGACGATATACGCAGGCCATAGGTGAGAATACCGAAGTCTCGGAAAGCATTTAAAAATGACTTGCAAAAATGGAGCAAGTGCGTTTATATACAGTCGGTGGATTTAAAGGCCCAAAACATATAATTTCAGTTTTAGTTAATGGGCACAGCATCATTTACTGATGCCGATTATTGCAAGCTGAAGATTGGTATTATCTCGGAACAATTGATGAGATATACCATAAAATTAATTTCAGGGTTTTTAGATACCGTGTCACAGAAATTTACAAAGCTGAATGCAGCTATTAAACCGGGATAAATTAATTGTCAATTAGTTTAAAAATGTTAGGGCAGGGTTTAAATCGGTGGGAAATAAAAAACCTTTTACTCTCCTTTGACATTTTAACTAAAATGATCTATCATTTTTCCATATTTGTGAATCCATTTAACAGATAACTAATATAATTTAATTGGAGTAATCGTATGACAACGTCAATAACTCTCTTTTTCCTTCAACAATCTGGAGCTGATCAGGGTTTTTTTAATATAATCGTTCAATATTTTAATGAAGGTGGTGAGTTCATGTGGCCGGTTCTCGTCGCTCTTATTCTGGGTCTGGCCATTTTTCTGGAACGCATTATTACCTTGAACCTGGCCGACATTGATACACGGAAGTTTGTGGTAGATGTCCAGGAAGCACTGGATGAAGGCGGAGTACCCGCTGCACGACAGCTGTGTGCAGAAACACGCGGGCCGGTAGCCTCAGTATTTCAGGCCGGACTAATGCGCGTTGATGAGGGTATTGATGCTGCAGAAAAAGCGATCTCTTCCTACGGCTCCATCGAAATGACATTTCTTGAGCGTGGGTTGGTATGGCTGTCGCTGTTTATTGCCATTGCGCCTATGCTCGGATTCCTCGGGACTGTTGTAGGTATGATTCAGGCTTTCGATGCTATTGAAGCAGCCGGAGATATTTCACCTACGCTGGTAGCCGGTGGTATTAAAGTAGCACTTTTGACCACTGCGGCCGGACTTCTTGCCGGTATTATTCTGCAGGTAGGCTACAACTACTGCGTATCTAAAATCGACCGTATTATTTCGGAGATGGAAGAAAGCTCAATCATTCTTATCGACTCTATCATTTCGCTTAAAGAGGGCGGACAGGTCGTTACGGAAGACAATGAGTAAGCCGAACCAACATAATCCACTAATTCATATTCCACTATTATGACAGTAACTATAGCATTAGGATTAGCTTTGGGATTGATCGGTCTCGGTATTCTGGGAATGCTGATTTCAGGCATCCAAAGCGTAATCCAGGGAAAGCAGGATATTAAGAAAATCATCATGATGCTGGTACCCTTCGCGGTATTTGCCATCGCTTACGGCATCTTTTCGGATGCTGCACAGGCAGGCGTAGCAACAATGCTGATTATGATGGCACTGATGGCCCTGGGGATTGTACTCTCAGGACTACGCGGAACTTTTAATATATAACCCACTGAGGACGCAGAGTTATGTTTAGTAACAAAAGGGAACGAGAAGATCCGGAGATGGGCGGTGCGGGAATGGCCGATATTGCCTTTCTGCTGCTGATCTTTTTCCTTCTCGTGACAACGATAGATGTTGACACGGGAATTGGACTCCAGCTGCCGCCGGCACCTGAAGAAAATCAGGAACCGCCGAAAATTAAAGAGCGCAATATCATGAATATATTGGTCAACGCTCAGGGCATGGTGTTAATTGATGAGCAGCCCACGCAGGTATCTCAGGTAAAACAAAAGGTAAAGACTTTTGTTACCAACAACGGTCAGAATCCGAGCCTATCAGATTCGCCGGACAAAGCTGTTGTTTCCATAAAAACATCCCGTCAAACCCCCTATAAAACCTATATCAATATGCTTGATGAGGTGATGGGAGCCTATGCGGATATGCGGAACCAGGCCTCACAGTCTAAGTTTGGCGTGCCATACAGCCAGCTGGAAGATGAAAGCGAGAGGCAGGAAGAGATCCAGGATATGTATCCTAAGAAAATTTCAATCGCAGAACCTAACGAGTGATAGAGTCTAACTATGGCACATTTTGAAAAAAAATCTGCTAAAACCAGCCAGGATATACCTACTTCGGCTATGCCCGATGTGGTATTTATGCTGCTTATCTTCTTT